>JBDGRC010000040.1:0-5770 GCA_042218495.1 Candidatus Nanohaloarchaea archaeon
GCCGAGGTCGTCAAAGTGGAGTTCGAACCAGAGGAGGTCTCGCTGAAAGAAGTCCTCCAGCTTTTCTTCAGAATCCACGACCCAACCACAAAGGACCGTGAAGGGCCAGATGTTGGATCACAGTATCGCTCCATGGTGCTGTACAGCGACAGGGAGCAGCAGAGAGCTGTCGAGTCGTTCCTGGACTCCGCCAGGGGAAGATACGAGGACGGGATCGTCACTGAGGTCAGGCCTCTGGAAGAGTTCCACAGGGCGGAGGAGAAGCACCAGGACTACTTCGAGAAGAATCCAAATGACTCCTACTGCAGGATGCACGCGGCGCCGAAGGCACGAAAGGCCAGAGAGTTCTAGGAAGGTAAAGTTGCCGGGGGCTGCCTGCGGAGATAAAAAGCCGGAGCCGGAACTTAACCCGTGACGGTAATTCAGCTGGAGGACGTCAGAAAGGTGTACCAGCTCGGTGAGACCGAGGTCGAGGCACTCAGGGGATCGGACGTCGAGATCAACGAGGGAGAGTTCGTGGCGATTATGGGTCCTTCAGGGTCCGGAAAGTCGACGCTGATGAACATGATAGGTGCCCTGGACGTTCCGACCTCCGGCGAGGTAACGGTCGGAGGAGAGGACATAGGAGAGATGTCTCAGGACGAGCTCGCGCTCTTGAGAAGCAGAAAAGTGGGTTTCGTCTTCCAGGAGTTCAACCTGATCGAATCAATGAACGCCTGGCAGAACGTAGCGCTCCCGATGGTCTTCAGAGGTGTGGAAAGGAAGAAGAGGAAGGAGAGGGCCAGGAAGCTGCTCGAGGACGTGGGGCTGGGAGACAGGACTGATCACAGGCCCTCGGAGCTATCCGGGGGTCAGCGCCAGCGGGTCTCGATATCCAGGTCGCTCGCGAACAATCCTGACATAGTACTGGCCGACGAGCCGACCGGAAACCTGGACACTGACACCGGGGAGTCGATCATGGAGCTGCTGACCGATCTCCAGAACCGGGGAAAGACGATCGTGATGGTTACGCACGACCCCAAGGACGCTGAATACGCCGACAGGACCATCAGAATAAAGGACGGCGTCACGGGATGACCCTTCTAAAAACATGAGACGAAAATCTGTTACATGAGAAGAATATCTGCAATTCTCGCGGTCGCGGCACTTCTCCCAGCGGTCGCTGCCGCGCCGACAAACGACATAGACCTCGAAATCGTGAACACGGAGCCTGAGCCGCTGAAGACCTCGGAGTACGCCGACATATGGATCGAGGCCACCAACGCTGGCAACGCTGACGCTGAAAGCGTCCGGATAAGCTTCGAGGAAAACTATCCGTTCTCCGTGGAGCGAGGAGACCGGAAAAACTGGACGATAGACGAGCTCGTTCCTGGGGAGACCTATCAGATGCATCTGAGAGCGAGGGTGGACGAGAACGCGGTCCAGGGCAACAGGTCCCTCGAGTTTGCGGTTGAAAACGGGGAAGTAACCATCGAGGAGACAGCAGAGGTCGAGATCAGGTCCGACAGAAACGTGCTTTCAGTGGAGGAAATAGGGTTCCCGGAGGACGTGGCTCCGGGCTCGAGCAGCTCCCTTGAGCTGAAGATGAGGAACCTGGCTGATTCGAGGCTGAAAAACATCCAGGCAGTGCTGGAAGTTTCAGAGTCTGGACTGCCGTTCGCCACATCGGGCTCGTCCTCGAGGAGCATCGAATCGGTCGGTCCAGGAGAGGTGGTTTCCGCGAACTACAGCCTCCAGATCGACGGAGAGGCCGAAAACTCGGTGTACAAGCTACCGATAGAGATCAGCTTTGAGAACGAGGCAGGCAACGAGTTCGAAAGAACCACGACGACAGCAGTAAGGGTCGGAGGACAGCCGGACCTCAAGGCCGGTCTCAGGTCCGAGGAACCTCTGACGGCCGGAAGAAACGAGATCACGCTCCGCCTGGCTAACAAGGGATACGGAAAGGCTGAGTTCGTATCCGTCACCGTAAACGAGACAGAGGAGCTCGAGATCATCGGCAGCAACAAGGTCTACCTCGGTTCGATGGACGCCGACGACTTCCAGACCTCCGGCTTCGAGGCCTACATCTCGCCAGAGCAGGAATCCTCGGACGGTAAGCTGAAGGTCCCTCTTGAGATATCTTACAGCTCGGACAGCCGCGAGATAACCAGAGAGCGGACGATCACCGCCGAAATATACAGCAGCGAGGAGCTCAAGCAGTACGGCGTGAGGTCGAGCGGAAGCCTCCTTCCTGTGGCTGGCGCCGCCGCTGCAGTGCTGGTCCTTGCAGTTTACTACTGGAGGAGAAGGCGGGACTGAAACATGCTCCTCGACTTCCTCCGCCTCTCAGTTAACAGCCTGAGGCACAGAAAAAAGAGGTCCTGGCTGACAGTAATAGGGACTATGATAGGCATAATGGCTGTCGTGTCTCTGGTATCGATAGGCGAGGGGCTGGAGTCATCGGTCGCGTCCGAGATAAACGAGCTGGGCGGCGACAAGGTTTTCGTGACAGAGTCCAGCAACACGGCCTCGAGGTTCTCCAGGGACTCGTTCAGGCTGACCGAGGAGGACCTCGATGCCGTCAGGTCCGCCCGCGGAGTGGAGAACGCGGTCGGAACCGTCAGCGCGAGCGCCGACTCATCCTACGGGGACGACGAGGAAAGGCTTTCAATACGTGGTCTTCCCACCGGCAGGAACAGGGAGATCGCGAAGGAGATATACGGCCTGGAGGTCGAGAAAGGTCGGTACCTGGCCCAGAGCGATACAGGCTCGGTTCTCATAGAGAAAGGTGCGGCGGAAGACACTTACGAGGAAGAGGTGGTTCTCAACTCCGACCTCGAGATCAACGGAACGGAGTACCGGGTCGTGGGAATCTTCACCGGCTCACAGGCGGTGGGAAACCTTGACGGGGTTGTAATGCCGGTGGAGTCGGCTAGAGAGGTAGCTGGAAAGGACGACAGCTTCGATCTCATAGCGGCTGAGATCGGCGAGAGCTCGGCGGCCGGAGACGTGGCGGACAGGATAGCATCCCAACTGAGAGACAGGAGAGGAACCGAAAAAGGCGGGGAGAGGTTCACGGTAAGAACAGCCCAGGACGTAATCAGATCATTCAAGGATCAGATACAGATAATAAGAGCAGTCGTGCTTGGCATAGGAGCGATTTCTCTTCTCGTAGGATCAGTGGGAATAATGAATACGATGTACACCGCGGTAGCTGAACGAGAGGAGGACATTGGAGTCATGAAGGCGGTAGGAGCCACGAGGAAACAGATCCTGGCCGTCTTCCTGATCGAATCCGGCATGATAGGCGCTTCAGGAGGACTCATAGGAGCGGTCACAGGCGTCGGGGTGTCTTACGGCGCCGGCTTCGTGATCAGGGAGCAGCTACCGCTCCCGTTCCAGCCGCTGGTGTCTCCCGAGCTGGTGGCGGGAGCCACCGCCTTCTCGTTCCTGGTAGGTTCGATATCAGGGGCCCTGCCGGCAGTCAAGGCCGCGAGAAAAGAACCAGTGGAGGCTCTGAGAGACTGATGATTGCAGAGCTCTTCTACATTGCGTACAGGAACATAAGACACAGGCTGAGAAGGTCGCTGCTGACGATCGTGGGAGTCGTTGTAGGGATCACTGCAGTGGTAGCTCTGATATCGCTGGGTCTGGGCCTCCAAAGCTCGGTGGAGAGCCAGTTCCAGGAGATAGGGAGCGACAAGGTGTTCCTAAGGCCTGGACCGGGTGGAGAGATAACTTCGGACGACTTGGAAGCTGCTCGTTCCGCTAGAGGTGTCGGAGAGGTTGCCGGACTGAACGCGCTATCCACACGGGGAGAAGCTGCCGGCGAGAACTCGCTCGTGACAGTAATAGGCCTTCCGGAAGGCGGAAAGGCCCGGGAGCTGGTACTCGAGAGCTACACTCTGGAGCTGTCCAGCGGAACGCATCCTTCTCCGTCTTCAGCGGCCCTGGGACATGAAGTACTCAAGAACCGGTTCGGCGAGGAGCTCTCGCTCAGGCAGTCGATCGAGATAAACGGAACGGAGCTACGAATCACCGGAACCTACAGGGAGACAGGCGACCCTTTCATCGACGGATCGGTCTACATCAGTTCAAAAGAGTTCTCCGAGGTATTCGGAACGAAGGACTCGTACAGCCAGGCCGTGATCAGAGTGCAGGACGGCTTTACGCCAGCCGAAGTCAAGAATAACGTGAAGAGGAGGATCAAGGACTCCAGGGAAGTGGAGGAGGCGGATTTCTCCGTCTCCACCCAGGAGGACATCGTTGACTCGTTCAACAGCATCCTCTCGGTAGTGAGCGCGGTAGTGATAGGTATAGCCTCGATATCACTCGTCGTCGGATCGGTCAACATCATGAACACGATGTACACGTCCGTCAACAGGAGGACCCGGGAGATAGGCGTGATGAAGTCGATAGGCGCCTCCAGGCAGCAGATAATGCTGCTTTTCCTGATTGAGTCCGGGATCATCGGAGCAGTTGGAGGACTTATAGGCCTCCTGCTGGGGTCCGGGGTTTCCATGATATCAGCGGAGTTCGCCTCACGGACGACAAGCATCCCGATAACACCCTTCCTTGGCGCGGAGCTGGCCGCCGGAGCCGTCTTATTCTCCTTCACGGTAGGGGTGATCGCCGGAGTCCTGCCGTCGAGGGCCGCCGCCAACCTTCCGCCGGCGCAAGCTTTGAGGCATGAATAGGTCCGAGATTGCATCCGTTTTACGGAGGTCCGAGGGCGCAACTGAGCTTTTTCAGGAATCCTGGCCTAATATTTCACGCAAATCTTCGTTTCTAAAGAACTCATAGAGCTTCAGAAAGATGTAGAGCGCCACAAAAACATCGACAAAACCCCAGATAGCACCAATAAGGCTTCCAACCAGGGTAGAAGAGTAACCGATGTAAAGCCCGCTCAGGAAATCAATCGCGAACTGCCAGCTCGGAATGAACTTCGAGCCTACACCCAGAACAAATACAGCCGCCGCCCAGGTCAGACCTCCCGAGAGAGAAGCAGCCCGAATATCTATCTCTTCTGACATGAATAGTAATTGTACCTGCTAAATAAAAAACACTGCCAGCGATGACATTATTCGGCGATTCCTCAATGAGATACGAACTTCTCATCTCATAACAATGATAGATTATCCGGAGTAAACACCCGAGTATATAGCTCAGAATCACGATCTTCAAAAGCAGCTCACTCCTGAGGCAAATATTTAATCTTGAGTATCTCGAAGAATCTGTGAAGTAGCAACCCGGTTGATTCTAGATATCCTTGACTTTATACTCTGTCTCAGGCCTTCGCCATACTCGCCATTTGCCATCAAATGCTTGTCTGAGTCTCCGGTACCCCTCCATCTTTCAAGGGCTTCAAAACCCTCCTCATCGAAGAGGTAGCTGAGAATAGCTCCGCCGCCCATTTCTACCGGCCGCATACATTCGTTCTCTAATGTTTCGTTTACCGCTGCAGAAGTGTAGAGAATCCGGAACTGTTCCTTTACCTCCTCCATGTCATCCCCCGAAACCTCTTGTTTTACTTCTTCCCACGCATCTTCCACCTCCCTCTTCCCTACTTGATCTATTATAACCTCAGATTCATTCGTTTTGACTCGTGAAAGTACAGGTTCAGCAACAACGGAGGCCATATTACTACTTTACATCCGCACACTTTTAAATTTAGTCCCTAGTAGTAACAAAAACCAAATGCTTCAGATCAGCTTATTAGCAAGAAGGCAAAGTCGCCCAGGGCAGGGCTCGAACCTGCGACCACGACGTTAACAGCGTCGCGCTCTAC
>JBDGRC010000041.1:0-3702 GCA_042218495.1 Candidatus Nanohaloarchaea archaeon
GACATCCGCGAGCGCAAGGGCATGAAGCAGGAGATGCCGAGCGTCGAGGAGTAAACCCTTCTCACCTTTAATTTTCTATATGTTTTTACCAACAGTTTTATTAGTGTTACTTTACAATAACAAAGCATGTCGGCCCAAGAGGCAGACCCTGCAACCGAAGCCCAACAAGAAGGAAGAGAACTCAGAGAAGACTTGGGACTTGAAAACCCTGAGAATCTGGAATTCAACCCAATCAGCGACGTTGAAAGCCGAGAAAGATACTCTGGAGAGGGGGTTGCAGGACACTTTTCCCCCCGTCTGAACGAAGTCATAATATACCAGAGTGGCCACCCTGCTGACAAAGGTAACACCGCCGCTCACGAGCAGGAACACAAAATTCAGGCAGAGAGATTCTCAGGCGTAGATATCAACAATTCCTATTGGGAGACTCTAAAAAAGAGTGATTTAGCATTCAGACAACCCAGGCCAAATACAGACAACATTCATAAGCAGCACAAAAAAGGCGACCTACTAAGCCAACTACCAAAATTAGGTTACGAAAGTGGGCTTCTGGCTTCTTGGATAGAAGACAGACCGGATACACAGGAAAGACTTGGCGAAATAGAAAAGGAAATTGAGGAAACCGAACCTGGGTTTGCTACAAAAATGAAGTCAATTGTAGATTTTGCTAAAGAAAATGATATAGATGGTTTTGGAGACCCAGAAGAAGTAAATACCGAATATTCGACTGAGACCTGTGAATCAATCTTAGAGGCTCACAATTACCTACAGGAGCAAAAGGGAGACGACCAGATACTAAGATGGAGAGAACCTAGACTTAGCGCGGAGATGGAGGGATTTGCCCATTTCCTTAGCGGAGTCTTGAAACAAAGAAAATGGAGGACAATATCCAATGAATTCGCACCCCCGACTCCCGAGATCGTAGATAGAGCAGATTACCTGGAAAATGAAACAGATTGCTACGACCAATTAATCCCCGGAACAGATCAAAGGGTTGCAGACATTGCAGCCGAAAGAGTTAGAGAACTGGCGGGCGTCAAGGAGAACCTAGAGGAACACGGCGGAATGTCGGAAGAGGAAGCTGTCCAGTACATAATGAACGAAGTACAGGAAAGAAAGTTCGAATACGCAGAGTCCCAGCTACAAGAATACGAAGACGTGGAGGATGTTCGAGAACGACTCCGAAATGACAGTATAGCATAGAAAAACCAGTTCACTTGAACTCTCGCACAGAAGAACGTATAAAATATGAACCAGATATGAATCACATGAGCGAGGTTCGAAAGGTCGGAGACCGAGGACAGGTTACGATACCGAAGAGAATTCGGCAAAAAGAGAACATCAGAGGTGGCGACAGCCTGGAGTTCATCGATGATGACGGCGAGATAAAGATCAGAAAGCAGAATGCGGAAAAGGAGAAGCTAAAGGAAGGATACATAGCTAACTCTGACAGAGACCTTGAGCTGGCGGAAGAATGGAAACCTGTATCGTCAGAAGCGGACGAAAATATAGATGAGTAACTATCCGGAGAGAGGGGAAGTTTATATTGTCGACCTGGATCCGACAAAGGGATCAGAGCAGGGAAAAGAAAGGCCGGGAATTGTACTGCAGAACAACACAGGTAACAAATATTCACCCACAACTATACTCGCGCCAATTACATCCAGCTATGAGGAACCCTATCCGGTAAACGTCGAAATAAAGTCAGAGAACAGCTGTCTCGATAAGGATTCAGTGGTCTTGCTCAACCAATTGCGGACTGTTTCAGCCAAGCACCGGCTGAAAAACAATATAGGCAGGCTAAGCGAGAGAAATATGGACAGAGTAGAAGAAGCAATCAGAATAAGCCTGGGTCTGGAATAGCCCTGGAAACTAACTGACCACAACAAATTTCAATCTAAATACACACAATGCATGCATGGCAACGAAAACTATCTCGCTCGACGAGGACGCCTACAACCGTCTGAAGAACGAGAAGGAGGACGACGAGAGCTTTAGTGACACGGTCAAGAGAATTACTGGCGAAAGATCACTGACGGAGATAGCAGGTATCTGGAGCGATGACAACGAACTAAGAGAGATAGTTAAAGAGAACCGCAAAAGATCAGAGAAAGAACTCAGAGAAAGAGCCGAGGAGCTGAAAGAGTGATTCTTGATACCAGCTACGTGATAGACCTGATTAACGACAATAACGGGGCTGTCGAGAGGTCAAGAAACTTAGATTTAGGGAAAAATTCCTGCCGAGGCTTTCTTCAGTCACGGTTTTCGAACTCCAAAACAGTATCGTTCAATCGAATCACTTACAAGAACAAAAAGAATCAGTGAAAGAGACAATTGATTCTCCAAACGTAGTCTCCGCCGATAGCGGCATAATGGAAACAGCTGGAGAGATACATGAACGGATGATCTATTGTGGAGACAGAATCTAGAAAATAGCGGAGCAATCCGCACTCCAAGTAGAAAGTTATTGAAAATTCAGCCGTTGCTAATAATCCAACTTTCATCAAAAAATGCCACAAATTTTCCACGAACGAATCTAATCCGACCAAACTCCCACCTGAATACGAGATATTTATCAAATTGGCCGACTTATAATACAAACAAGTATGCAATGGGACAGCATAACCGAGCCTGAATATGTAGAGAACTCGAGCTTCACTCATTATTTTGCTCGAAAGGCAAGAGAGGAGGAATTTCAGTCCGAATTGGAGGACTCTATATATGCAGACGAAGGAACACTTCTCCGAACAATATACAAAAGAGCGGAAAGACACTCAAGTAGGGAGCCAGCAGAAAGACACCTAGTAAGGTTTCTAGAATCAGAAAAAGCAGCTTTTGACGATAAAATCCTTTACGAAGTTCTAAACGACGAACTTAGCCACTATCTAGCCAGAAGGATTAAAGAAAATGACTATGAAATCTACCTACCCGAAAAAAGCGTTACTTTACTTGAACGTGACCTTCGGCACGAAGCAGATAAAAGAAACAAGGAATTAAAGCTAAGAAACATTGATCGGGCCTTAGAAGATGTGGAACAAATATCTGAGACAAGAAGGGCATTCGGGGCACCAAATACAGAAAAAACCCACTTAATAGCCAGAAATAGATACGAAAATGATTCAGTAACGGAGAAAAAAGAAATTAAGGTCGCTGAACTTCTTAGAAGGCTAAAAAGAACCGCGAGTGAAAGAGGTATAGAATTAAGCGACAACCACCTAGAGAGAGCTACAAGGTTAAATAGCCAATACACAGCCGAAAGGGAAGCTTTCGGCGTAAGGTATCCTGAAAAAGCCTGGTACGCACACGCCTTGAAACCTAAACTAAATGTAGACCCTATGGACAGAAAATGGCAATTTTCGGAGGGAATTCTCACCAAGGACGACTTGATCGGAGAAGCTTACGAATCACTTGAGTGGTATTTAATGGAGAAGAAGAGAGAGAAAGATGTCAAAGACGAGCAAATTGAGGTATTGATGAAAATGCTTGATCAGGATAATGAATATGAAGAAACGGGTCAAGGCGGAGATCTTGAACAGCATATATGGAACTCAGTCAAAAGAACTACGGAAGAGCTAAGCGAGATAAAAGAAAATGGAAATTAAAAAGTTCAGTAGAGGGCGGCTAATTAGAGACTGGAGAACTAAGTCACCACAACCAGTTTATAAAGTTTGATCGAACCGTTGATTTGTACTAGGTGCGAAA
>JBDGRC010000042.1:0-3065 GCA_042218495.1 Candidatus Nanohaloarchaea archaeon
CGTGATACAGGTAGACTTCCTGAAGGAGCTGGACAGGTTCAACCTGGCCCTGAAGAAGAACTCTGTAGAGATAAGGCAGGGAGAGCAGCACTCGCAGTCCACGGGCCAGGGAATGATATTCGAGGACCACAAGAAGTACACTCCCGGAGACGACATCCGAAGGATGGACTGGAAGGCGTACGCCCGGACCGGAGAACACTTCATAAAGCGGTTCGAGGAGGAGAAGTCCGTCACAGTACACATTCTCGTGGATCGTTCAAGCTCAATGGACTACGGAGAATCAGAAAACAAGTACGAGTATGCCTCCAAGCTTGGACTGGCCCTTGCTTACATGGTCTCGAACACCAACGACAGGTTCCGGTTCAGCGTTTTCTCGGAGACTGTAACAGACATATCGTCCGCGAGGAGGCACGCAGACCTGGCTTCTCTGGTTGAAACGCTGAACGAGCTGCGAAAGACGCCGGAATCCAGGGTAGGAGACTGTCTCAGCAACTACGGTTCCCGGATCCACAATAAGTCAGTGGTAGTAGTTATATCGGACTTCCTGGTGGATATGGAACAGATAGAGGACGGCCTGGCAGCTCTTAAGGATACTAACCTGGTTCTCGTGAACACCCTGGACAGCTCGGAACTTTCACCAAGCATGGAGGGCGACAAGATACTCAAGGATCCGGAGAGCGGCTCAAAGCTGAGGACATATCTCTCCGGAAGGGTGAGATCGGACTACGAGCAGAAGATCAGGGAACATACCTCGAAGATAGAGAGCGCGGCACACCGTTCCGGGGCAGGATTCGTACAGGTATCGACTGGAGATGAGTTTTTCGAGTCATTCATGAAGCTATGGAGAGAAGTCAGCGGGGAGTAGACCTCTCGTAAAGCTTGAGGTATTAGGTATAACATGAAGATCTTCGAGTTCGAGACAGTGGATTCGCTGCCCGCACTCTACCATCCGGAGATCGATGCCGTGGTGATGAGCGACCTGCACCTGGGCCTTGAAGGATCGGCCACTTACGAGGGCAACTACGTACCCCAGTTCCAGCTCGATGAGATAAAGGAGGATGTCAGGTCTCTGAAAAAAGAAACTGATGCGTCCAAAATAATTCTTAACGGAGATATTAAACACGAGTTTCGTTTCACAAGATTCTCAGAAAAAACCGAGATCAAGGAGTTCGTTAGCCTTCTCAAGACGCTTTTCAACCAGATAAAGGTTATCAGAGGCAACCACGACAACTACCTGGAGGAGGCGCTGGACGGGGTCGACCTGAAAGAAAAACACCTTGAGGAGCACGTCCTGTTCACGCACGGCCATGAGTCCCTGAACACGGAGCAGTACGAGACCCTGGTAATAGGCCACGAACATCCGGCTCTAAAGCTGGAAGACGAGATAGGAACCACCGAGAAGGTGGACTGCTTCCTTTACGGCCGGATGAGAAACGGAGAGAAGATAATCGTTCTGCCCTCCTTCTCGAAGATGGCGGGAGGCTCCGCGGTCAACCAGGTCCCCCAGAGCGAGCTTCTTTCGCCGGTGCTGAGAAACCAGGTGGATGTCAGTTCCCTCAGGGCCGTTGCAGTGGACAAGGAAGCCGGCCTTTTCGAGTTCCCCGAGATCAGTCGGATATAGAGAACGAGGTCACGGCTATCACAATTGCGATCCCGGATGCAAAGAGAAATGAAGACTGCACGCTGTAAGCCTGCGATATAGCGCCGGCTGCCACCGGACCTATCGCCTGACCAGTGTGCTTGAAAAGCTCCATGAACCCCGTGAGCTCACCTTCCAGTTCGTCAGGCACCTTGGAGTCAAAGTAGGCATGTATAGGAGGCGACATACCCCCTGATAGAGTTCTGGCAGCGAGGAATAGTCCGGCAATAGCCAGCAGGCCCGTGAAATGGCTAAGGAGGAGAAGCAGAACCGAAAGAGGTAGGGCCATCACGGTCAATATCCTGAGGCTCCCAAATCTATCGGCCAGCGTACCGAAGAAGAACTGGAAGAGCTTCGGAACCAGAGCGAGTCCAAAAACAAGCCCCATCTCTGGGAACGTGGCGTCCTGCCTCTCCAGAAGCAGAGGCACCGCCAGCCAGTAGAACGAGAATATCATCGAATAGAGAAACACGAGACCCAGGGCAGGTCTCAGATCTGTCCAGTTATCTCTGAGATGGTGCCAGTCGTCGACATACGTCTGTCTCCGTTCTAAATCCTTAAACGATGACATAAAGCTTTCAGAGGAGCCAATTCCAACGTAGACGTAGTAGATCAGAATTCCAAGAACCGTGGTGAATATCCACAGCAGCATCGGGAGCCGGAAGCCACGTGCAGCTATGAGGTAACCTCCGATTATCGGGCCGATAATGATCGCGAGATTCATTCCGAGGAAAAACACGGATATAGATTCGGACTCTACTTCATCTTCCGCTGCCTTCATGTTCAGGCTCCAGCCCGCGTTCCAGACCAGGCCTATTGTCAGACCCTCAGATACCTTCCCGAGTACAAGCAGAGCGGGCATCGCAGACAGATAAAGCAAGGGAGGCAGCATAGAGATAATCAGACCGGAGAACAATACAGAGCGCTCCCCCGCCCTCTGAACAAGGTTCCCTATCGGTATATCAAGTACAATAGGTATAGCGGCCGGCAGCGAAGTCATTAACCCAACCAGAAAGACGCTGGCCACCTGCCTTTCAAAGTAGATCGGCAGAAAGCTCCACACGGTGCTCCTGCCAATCCACACAAAGAGAAATATTACGGAAAGGTACTTCGTGATCTCGGGTATCCTGTCAAGCTCCATAAATAATCAGTAGGTCACGAAGCCGTCTTCCATATCGTCTGTATTCGAGCTATCCTCGGCTCTTTCCTCATGCTTGCTGACAAACTCCTCCTTCGCCTCCTTCTTCAGCTTCTCGAACCTTTTCTCTGCTTCCGACTGACTGCTTCCCGCCTTCTCACTCTTGAGTCTTTCATAGCGTTCCTCGCTGGAGTCATCAGAGCCGCCGCCCGAAGCAGCTTCAAGAAGATCGTTCGTCATGTACAATTCTTTCAAAAGGAGCGGTTTATATCTTGTGGCCAGCCAAGG
>JBDGRC010000042.1:3165-5645 GCA_042218495.1 Candidatus Nanohaloarchaea archaeon
GCCTACGTGGAGAAACACCACCTTGATGCTGCCGCGAGAAAGTACGAGAAGGTGGAAAACGTGCTGAAGGAGAAAGAGCGCGTGAAGCGGAAGCTGGAGGCGCTAAGCGCGGACGTTGAGAAGCTATCACGAGAGGTCGCACAGAGCGACCAGTAGACCTACGGCTCCGGAATGTCATCATAGCTTTCAAGCACGTTCCGGAGCATATTGACCTTCCTTTCACTTACATCGTACTAATCGTAAATCCACCCGTCTGCTTGACTCTCTACTTCTGCCAAGAAACAGACAGCATTGTACTGCAGCTTCTTACGTTCTGTATCGACCTCTGAATATCCTAAAGGGAATTCAAAACGGTCTCCAGGCTTTACCCAGTTAAACCCGCTACTAGATTCTTCAACAGGAATTTCACCTGGGCTCAGGCCAAATTTCTCTTCATAAAGAGACTCCTGGATATTGCATGCGCCCGAAACCTCTGGAAAACATAATTAATCCAGCCAGCGACTTCGTCATCTTAAAATTGCTTATGCTTCATTTGTTCTGCTGCCCGGTACACTGAACTCACAGTCTGCTCGAGAGATCTAATTATTTCCATGATATCGCTTCTTGGAGGCTCCGGTATCGATTCTGTGTCGGCTCTTGACATAGCGCTGAAGTCCTCAGACAACTTAAATTAGTCAGAGTTTTGAGAATTTCCACGAAGTTATATCCTATGAAGTTTGAGTCCGAAGTAATCGCAAATGAGCTTCTGCCAGCAATTCGGAGCATTATATCTTCTGAACTAAAAGAATCTTACGGGCTCGAACAGAAGCAAATCGCCAGAGATCTGGATATCTCTGAAGCAGCAGTCTCCCAGTACATAACCGGAAAGAGAGCGGATAAAGAGGTAAAGAAAGCATTGAGAGAAGATCCGCAGGTAATGGTTCTCCTGAATGACGCTGCGGGGAAGCTGGCGAAGGATAAAAAATGCGCGAACGAGATTTCAGAGGCGGTGCAGACCATAAGAGACAAGGGCCTGATTAGAGAAAGGTTTGGGGACGCCTACAAACTCTAGTTGAATCCATCCCATTCGAAGTCATCCCCAGACTCCTCCTCAGAGGTTCCGGAGCTTATACTATCAATTAAATCTGATATCGCAGAAGTATCAACATCCACGTCAGGCAGAGACACCTCTAGCTCGTCAAAGTATCCCCCCCTGTAGCCGTAGAAACCTGTTCCTGCCAGCACCAGCAGCAAAACCACGCCACCTGCGAGCATCAGGTTCTTCTTCCTGCTCTTCCTGATCTCCTCCTTCGCGTTCTGGGTAGAACTCGATGCTGCAGAGTAGTCAGACTCTATACCGCTGAGAATATCTTGTGCCTCGTAATACTTACCGGATTCTGTAGCGTTCGCAGCCTTCTGCACCTTTGACCGGAAGGCAGACATGTTGGATTTGACCGCAGATTCTGTGTCACCTTTCACACCAGAAATGACTTCGGAAGCGTTCTTCTCAAGAGCTTCAAGCTTTGACCGGTATTCCGAAAGTTTCTGGCTTATTGAAGCTCTCTGAGATTCAGTTGCCTTAACCCTTACTCCGATATTTTTCGCTGACTCCACGTGATCCGAATCCAGCTTAATCGTCTTCTCCCCTATGTCCTCTTCAGAGGGCGTAAATGCCAGGTCGAAAGAAGTAGATTCGCCTGGATCCAGCTGATCCAGCTCTTTGTTCCGGCTCGTGAGACCTGATACATTGACCTGCGGATTCTGGATAATAAACTGTCCAGAGTTCTTGACGCTAATGGTTACTTGCCTCTCTTTTCCAGCTGTGACCTCTACATCCGAAGGAGCGTCAACGGATATTTCTGGATCCTCGTTAGGATAATAATCAAACTGGAAGCTATCCGTGGAACTCCAGCGACCTGCAGCATCCTTAACCCTTACGTAAACAGTATGAGTGCCCGATTCTAGAGCCGAGGTATCCACTTCGAAGCTTGAGTCCACCGAACCACCATCTTCAATGTCGACCTGAGTGCCTTTTCCCTCCTCAGTACCCTCTTCAAAGAAGTACTCAAGTTCTCTCACACCTGCAGAATCAGAAGCCGAGAAGCCAAGCTCAAACTTAGAGTTAAAAACTGAAGCTTCCTTTTCCTCAAGACTAACTACTGGCTTAGAAGTGTCGAAAGTGTAGTCTCCCTCGTCCGAGGTGGCTGTATTCCCCGCGGCATCAAGGAACTTCAGCTGCAGGTCCAGACTCCCGTCGTCGAACATATCATCGTCCGTGTCCAGCTCACAGGTCGCTTTCAGCTGGTTGTTGTCCGCCGAGCTGAAATCATCCGTATCTACGAGATTATCACCGTCATCAGTAGATCCATCATAGCACTTTACTTTATCGACGTCTTCATTTGCGTTGCCTTCCCCGCTTTCATCCATTAAGACTTCGAGATCTACCTTATCGCCACTTTCCAGCTTGAAAATTCCATCAGACGGCTGAGGATCCCAGTTCA
>JBDGRC010000043.1:0-1176 GCA_042218495.1 Candidatus Nanohaloarchaea archaeon
ATCTCCTCCACCGGCTCTATACCAAACTTCTCCATCTTCTCCTCGTACTCGAAGTCGACGTCTCCCCACGGATCTATCTCTGGCATGATCAGTCCTCCTCGTCCAGGTTTTTCAACATGTCCGTGACGGGGTTTTGTCCGATCCGCCTTTCGATCTCCGCTGCCAACCTGTGGTATCCCGGATCTCCATCTTCGTATAAAACAACTGTTTCCACTGCGACTCCATCACTCTCCTCGTCGTAGATTTCCAAAAGCTGCGTATTAACCTCAACGCCAGCTGCTCCAGCGGCATTTTCAGCGGCTTCAAGTACAGCTTCATCAAGAGAAGGGTCTTCTTCCTGAAGATTTCTTGCCACATCTTCCGTCAGGCTTCCCTGTTCACCTCTCTCATCGGGACCAGAAGCCATTCCTGAAACAGTTGGCTGCGGATACCCTCCATTTACATAATCCCTGCATCTAGTTATACTGATCGCTAGGCCGTCTTCGGTACTTACGGAAAGTTTAAGCTCATAATCTCCCTCGCCCTGAAGATGGGTTTCCAGGCTTTCGCTCATCGCATATCACCCAGTGAGTAGTCAGTTACAACAACGACAGTTTCGTCCGCAACGTCTCCTCCATATGGAATTCCCTGCTCATCGACCGGAACCGCATAGCCACTGAGGCATACATTATGGCCTGTTTCCTCTTGTAGATCCGAGACGACATCCTTCTCAGCCACCACTGGGACTTCTTCTCCATCAACTTCAACGTAACCTGCCCTCTGGATTTCAGGGAACTCGCAGAAATCATCTCCGGTTTGTTGACCGGGCTCCAGAAGCGTTCCGCATCCATTTACCTCCGCAGGAAACGGGTCAGTCACCGAGGACTGTTCCAGAGCTTTGGGCACTTCGTCTAACTGCATTTCAGGCATATATCGCGGTGATCGTTGTTCTAACCTGTCCTGGATTTGAGATACATCGTCTTTGGAGCAATCATCCTCCTCAAGAGTTCTGGCAATTTTTTCGCCAATCCCCAAAGCTGATAATGTCACCGCAACTTTGGCAGATCCTCTAAGAAAATCTCTTCTGGAGCCCGAACCCGTTTCACCCGACTCTGAAGTTTGCTCTCTAGAATCTCTAGGCTCCGCAGATTCCGGATCAGAAGAAAATGAGGGTGAGATGGGGATCAAACTTTCAAC
>JBDGRC010000043.1:1276-11440 GCA_042218495.1 Candidatus Nanohaloarchaea archaeon
ATCTTCTCGACTATGATTAGGAAGACCTACAGATTCACCCATCGATTCTCACCTCCGCTGACAAATTATCCCTTCTTATCCCTGATTCAGAACAGGGATCCAGATCTAGGAAAAGTTTTTCAGCTACTGCTCCTGATTTTCCAAAAACATCCACCCTTGGTTGAGGCGGACTGTTCTAAGTTGTTTGATTGCGGTCTCATTGTTGTCACGCAAGCCAGAATAGCAAGGCAAACCTTAAAAACCTTCAGAAACTGCTAGAAGTCTTATTAGAGCATAGCTGACGCTGGGAGGTAAAACAAAAGTTATTCAGTAAGTATCGTGGGAATATTACGCAAAATGCCAGCTCAGATCCTTTATCGTCGATATCCTGAGGAAGCACAATATAGATGATATCTCTGTTACAGGAATGTAGCTAAGGCTCTCAGAGGAATGCGATAGACGAGGTCCAAAAACGTCCACCCTGAATTTCCATAATTATTATCCATACCCCAAATCTTAAATTCCTCCGGTCATGAGGTTTCGCGGACATCCACCTTCTCAGCCTTATGGCCGAGTATATCGGAGTATCCGTCCGTCGACATCAGCACCGGGTAGAACGTCTCGGTCGTGACGAGCTCTGTGGAACCTGACCGGGCGAACACCTCGCCCTCCTCGACCCTGGAGAAGTTCTCCGCCAGGAACTCCCAGTCGCCGCCCCTGACTGTCTCGCTGTACCTGTAAACCTCGGGGCTGGAACTGTCAGAATCAGCCTCTATGACGCCCTGCTCAGCGAGGAAGTTCAACAGTATTTCATACGCCATCTCGGCGGCCTCCTCAGTGCCCTGCTCTCCAACCTCGACCACTGCTCCATCCACCTTCTCGTTCAGGGAACCTGATTCTTCCCTGAAGTAGCAGAAGTTTTCCACACCTGCTGATTCCACTATCTCCAAGGTTTCGGCCTCGGCATCTCCCGCGAGACCGTAAGGCACCGGCTTAGAGTGCGTGGAATGTATGTCGAGGACCTTCATGCCCCTCACCCTGTCCAGTATCTTCGCGGCGAGCCTCTCCTCGCGTACGTCGCTCTCTGGATCTCCAGGAAAGGATCTGTTCAGGTCCGCCTCAAGATATCTCTCTCCCTCATGGAGCGCCTTCTCGTTCCCGATCACGAGCCTTACCGGCTTCTTCACCTCGTGATCATCCATCAGGAACCTCTCTATCGCCTTCTTGCCCGCTGGCTCATCTCCATGAAGCGATCCCACCACCGCTACTTCGGGTTCGCCCTCTCCAACATCTTCGCATCTCATGACTTAACCTCATGCACGAAGACTTTAATTGGATTTGAGGGCCTCGATCGCGGGAAGCTCCTCGCCGCTCATGAAACGGACGAAAGCTCCGCCGGCGATGGATACGTGTGAGAAATCATCCAGATCGTTGCCAAACCGGTGCACAAGCGAGGAGGTATGGCCTCCCCCCAGAACAGTAAAGGCCTCGGACTCCGACATCGCATCCACGATGCGTCTGCTGCCGTCCGGGTGTTCCTCAAATGCACCCATCGGTCCTTTCATGAGGACCGTGTCAGCCCGCTCTATCTCTCCGGCGTACTTCTCCGCGGTCTCCGGGCCAATGTCCCAGGTCATCGCATCACCCGGCAGATCGTCAGCGGGGTGAGTGCCTGACTCCGCGACGAGATCCTGCGGAACCACGAACTTCTCGCTGTGCTCCTCCATTATCGACCTCAGCCTCTGCTCCGAGGAATCCAGTCCACGGTCCCTTATCCAGTCCTCCTTTTTCCCCAGATTTTTTCCCTGAATCATCAGAGCCAGCTCTCCGGGGATGCCGCCGAGCAGGACCTTTTCGACCCCTTCAACCATCTTTTCCAGTACTCCAACTATGTCTGAAGGCTTTTCTCCGCCCAGTACAAGTACAGGAGACTCTTGCTCGTCTCTTATGCTCCTGCAGTTCTCCAGCTCCCTCCGCATAACCGGGCCGGCGGCGGACTCAAGATGCTTATTGAACCCGACGAGCGAGGCATGGGAACGGTGGGCTGCCGAGAAGGCATCATTGACGTAAAGGTCGAAGTACTTCTCAGCGTTCTCGACGAAGAAGTCCCGTGCATGTCTCTCGGGAGGCATGTTCTGCAGCTCCTCCGACAGGAACCTCACGTTCTCAAGCAGCTTCACGTCGCCGTCCTGCATCGAAGCCACGGCCTCTCCCAGCTCCGAACCGAAGAAGCTCTGAACAAGATCAACTTCCCTACCAAGCTCATCTGAAAGAATCTCCGCGTGATGCTTCAGCGAAGTGAAGTCTTTTCTGGAGGGACGGCCTTGATGCGCCACGATTAAAGTCCTGGCTCCCCTATCGCTCAACTCACGAACAGTCTCAAGATAACGCTCAAACCTGACCGTCTTCTGTGGCTCACCGTCCTCAATCGGAAGGTTGAGATCCGTCCTAAGCATTACATTCTTCGAATCTAAATCCACATCTCCCAGCGACTTCATATATTACGATGTATTACGCCGTGTTTTAATGCTTCGGAAGAATCAGACACCTGAACAAGAGCACGACAGTATGTATATTAGTTGATATTCAAAAATTGATCGTAAGTATGTCAGCTGCAACACTAGAAGACGCAACTAATAGCGTCAAGAGCTACATGGCTGATCTTAAAGGCGCGGACGTGGAAGTTTCAGGACGGCAGCTTATCGACTGGCTTGATTTCGACGTTTTAGAGACTAAAAAAGATGATGGCAAATTTCTGCTAAAGGTAGAGATCAAGGAAAGCATGTTTTCTGATAGACGGAACAGGTACAGAGTTGTTTATAATCCGGAAAATGACAGCATCGAAGATTTCGCCAGACTGGACGATAAAGATTGAAAAGCACAGTAGTAGACACAAAACCTCTATTAATTTCTCTTTCAGAGCTTCAACGTTCAAAAACAGGTAATAGATCCCTGGCAAAGAGATTCAATAAATCGGACAGAATTGCACTGCTAGAGTTTTTGAAAAATACTGAAAGAGCCTGGATAACCCCACAGGTGCTCGCTGAAGTTACGACACACATTTCAAGCGACCAGATCCAGTATAAATTCTTCTCAACACTATTAGAGCAGCCTTCATTCGAGGACCTGGAGGAATGTTACATAAGGAAAAGTAAACTTTCCGACACCGGGAAAGTTCCGGAGTTTGGATTTACGGACATCAGCATAGTAGAAACAGGACGTGAAAAAGACGCTGAGATAATTACAAGCGATAAATCACTCCTGGACTACTGCCAGAGAACCGGATTATCTTCAAGACATGTAGAGAGCGTATATTCCACCTGGATCTAAGGATTCCTAATACGAATAGCGTATACTCACCAACATGTGTTTAAAACCTGCTCTCCACTATCACACTAACAATGAAAGGTGGATGCTTTGGACTGCGGTCATCCGCGGTCACACGGTAGCATATATGTAGTTTCAAAACCACCAGCTTCTGCTATAAAAGACTCTGACACGGGTGATTATGCATGAAAGATCTAGGAGATAAGATATCGGAACTGGCCAGGAGACGTGGATTCTATTCCCCGACAGCGGAGGCTTACGGAGGCGTATCGGGCTTCCAGACCTTCGGGCCGGAGGGCGCCGAGCTCAAGAGAAATATAGAGGATAGCTGGAGGTCGACCTTCTCGCGTGAGTTAGGTCACAGAGAGATCGAGGCACCGACCATCATGCCGGAGGCTGTCTTCAGGGCTTCAGGACACCTGGAAGGATTCGACGACATGATTGTGAAGTGTCCCGAATGCCGGACATCAAGCCGGGCCGACCACATCGTGGAGGACGAAACCCGGATTAACGAGGCTGAGGGGCTTTCAACCGAGAGGATAGCGGAGATAATCTCCGACAGATCTCTCTCCTGCCCGGAATGCGGAGAGGACCTCTCCGGAGTCGAGGTCGACGACTTCAACCTCATGTTCGATACCTCTATAGGCCCCGGAGACAGCCAGTCAGGCTACCTGCGCCCGGAGACCGCCCAGGGAATCTTTGTCGAGTTCCCGCGGTTCAAGGAGTACATGAGGAACCAGCTCCCTTTCGGGATCACGCAGATCGGCAAGGCGTACAGGAACGAGATATCGCCCCGAAAGGGACTCGTCCGCGTGCGGGAGTTCACACAGGCCGAGCTGGAGCACTTCATCGACCCGGAAGAGGACCGGCCTCCGCTTGAGGACGTCGAGGAAGTGCATCTGGACCTGTACTCCAGGGAAGAACAGAATTCCGACGGAGGAAAGGTCAGGACTTTGACCGTTAAAGAGGCGGTGGAAAGAGAAGTAGTTGAATCGGAGTGGATCGCCTACTATCTCGGGCTCGCGAGGCGATGGTTCAGGTCGGTGGGAGTTGACATGGAACGTTTCCGGTTCAGACAGCATCAGAACGACGAGCTATCCCACTACGCCACCGACTGCTGGGACGCAGAGGCCGACATCGGTGGAGAAGAAGAGAAATGGCTCGAGATCGCCGGTTTCTCCTACAGAGGATGCTACGATCTCTCCAGGCACGACGAGTACTCGGAAGAAGAC
Source organism: Candidatus Nanohaloarchaea archaeon (assembly GCA_042218495.1). Taxonomy (GTDB): domain Archaea; phylum Nanohalarchaeota; class Nanosalinia; order Nanosalinales; family Nanosalinaceae; genus Nanohalococcus. Next base: position 5,815 of record JBDGRC010000043.1, read on the forward strand.
TTCAAGGTTTTCAAGGAGTACGAAGAGCCCCGCGTGGAGGAGAAAGCCACGGTCTCACCGGACATGAGCTACCTGGGTCCGGAGTTCGGAGACAGGGCAGGCGAGATCGCCGACAGGCTCCAGGAAATCGCGGAAGAAGAGCCCTCCAGGTTTAAACAGGAGGAAGTGGAGATTGAAGTAGAGGGCAAGAAATTCATCGTTCCTGAAGAGAAATGCGGCTTCGAGGTAGAGACTGTGGAAGAGAACGGAGAGAGAATACTGCCTCACGTGGTCGAGCCATCGTTCGGAATCGGAAGAACGCTATACGCCGTCCTGGCGCACGGATACGATACCGATACCGTGGACGGAGACGAGAGAACAGTCCTGAGACTGGAGAGCGAAGTGGCGCCGACTGAAGTGGCAGTGCTCCCTCTGATGGAAAAAGACGGGCTGGGCGAAAAAGCAATGGAAATCAGGGAAAAGCTACGGGAAGAGGGTTTCTCAGTCAAGTACGACTCCTCCGGCAACATCGGCAGGCGGTACAGAAGACAGGACGAGGTAGGAACGCCTTTCTGCATCACGATCGACTACGAGACTCTGGAAGAAGATCCCGAGACGGTAACTGTCCGGGACAGGGACTCAACGGAGCAGGAAAGGGTTGAGACAGCAGATCTTACGAGAGAGATAGAAAGAAGAAAGAAGTAAGGGGGTTTTCAGCCTATCAGAGACAGGCTGAGGAATACTCTTCCGAATGTTCCGGACTCCACCGCGGCGGCGAAGAACAGCAGTCCTCCGATCAGAGCGATGTTCTTGAGGAAGTTGATCATGTTCTGCTGTCTTTCATCGCCCTCCATGTTCCAGAAGTCATGGAAGACCGGTGTGACGACCAGCAGGAAGAGCGTTAGGGCTCCCCAGCTTGCCACCGGAGCCGCGCCGGTAACCACTCCGATACCTCCGGCGATCAGCAGCCCTCCTGAAACGTACACCAGGGCCTCCGGAGCCGGAAGACCCTTCGACCGGATCCAGCCGGCCAGATCATCCGGCATCATGAAGTGGTTGAGTCCCGAGAAGGCGAAGTAGCCCCCCATCAACAGTCTTGCAGCCGCGTAGAGCACCTCTGATGCTACCATGGTTCGATCTACCTGAACTATATTAAGTGACGGATAAAGAAGTTTTCCCGATCTGGCTCGCCAGGAGCAGAATCGGTGTCGAACAGATTGATAAAAAGCGAGAGCGGATGCCCGGACATGGCCGAGTGCTCGAAGTGCGGGAAAAGCGACTTGACGTTCACCTGCAAGTACTGCGGAGAAAAGTTCTGCAGCGAGCACAGGCTTCCGGAGAACCACGACTGCGAGAACATAAACGATGCGGAGTCCAGAAGCGGCGAGAACGAGAAATGGTTCAAGGACAGGAAGGTATCCGAGGAAAGAATCAGGAATCCCGATAGGAGTAAGATAGGTAAGCCTTCCCTCCTGGGAGATGTCAAGGAGACACTCAAGAGCTCCGTTACGCTCTCTATTATAGCTGTAACGGTTTTTTCGTTCCTGTTGCAGTCGGTTCCCGGCTACGAGAACCTCCTCTCTCTTTCTCCCGCTCTCACTCAGTCCGCGGTCGAAGCGACGAACCAGGTGGCAAACGCGGCCGGCTACGCGGATATACTCGAAACCACGCTTCTCCAGAAGCCCTGGAGCATCCTGACCGTGATGCTCACCCACGGAGGAACCTTCCACCTCTTCGCGAACATGGTGACTTTCTACTTCTTCGGCCGAACCCTGGAGAAGAAGATCGGGAGAGACGAGATGCTCAAGTTCTACGCCGCCTCAGGTATAGCATCCAGCCTGGCCTACGTGGCGTTCAGAAACGTACTATTCCAGGTCCATGGTGCCTCTCTGGGAGGAACACCTCTTCTGATAAGTGCTCTAGGAGCATCAGGCGCCGTAGTAGCAGTTTTCGGTGCCGTCGCGATGCTCTATCCTGATGCAGAGGTTCTACTGTACTTCTTCATACCGATGAAGATCAGAACAGCCCTCTATCTCTTCACGGGTTTCGAGGTCGTCAACATGGTTGCCACAGCTTCAGGAGTAACGCTCCCGGTCTTCGGGAACCTGGCCTCCTCCGCCCACCTCGCCGGGCTCGCGTGCGGAGTTTGGTACGGCCGCCGCCTTCGGAAGAGGCTGAGAACAAGTACCGGTGTACTGGACCTGTTCGGCCCTTGAATACTTATAGATTCAACTATTGGGAATCTATGTGACACGAAATCATCAGTGTTATGCGATTTCGAGGAATTCCAACATCTATGCAACGAGAATAGGAACTCATACTCCCGGTCACGAGGAGCCCACTCTCCGGATGAATGCTCGTCAATATGAGGGGCTCAGTCCGGGTGATGGGGGAATTGGATCCTTTCTAGACAAGGGGTATTCAGACCGTTTCTTCAATGTTAGAGTTGAAGAGGATGGGTCCTTTGAAGAACCCAGTATAGCTTCAGAACTCGAAGGATATGTAGAAGAGATGGAAAACCAGACGGGAAGAGTTAGGGCGGTAAAGGTACTTCCAGAATGGGTAACTAAAGTGGACATAGGAGGCCTGACTTTTGACGAAGAAAGAGAAAGAGACTTCAACATAAAGGGATTATAGGTCAGAGATTCGTGTGCTCGACCTCGTAATAGGTGACCCCCTCTTCGGAGTCGACCACGGCCCAAAGCATCTTTGCCCTGATATTATGGGCTAGCCTCACCGCGCGTGACATCTCCTGGAAGCTGAGGGTATGATTCTCCGGGACGGCGTGGACCACGTACTTCGTGTGGTCGCTCTGCTCCTTTGGCCCGTCCTTGTAAGGATTGGTTCCGCGCTCGTAGACACGGAAGTGGGCGCCGAACTTGAATCCACTCTTCACTATAAGTCCGCGCTCCCTGAGATCGCTGTAGGCTGCGTACTTGTACTCGAACTCGTCGTCAACCCGCGAAAGCCTCTCGAACAGCTCGCTACGACCCAGGATCTCATCACCGTACTGAACCTCCAGCTCTTCCCTGTCATGAAGATGCATCGCCTCGCTCGGTGACAGGTGCAGTTCACCGGAGTCGAGGAACTTGCCGTAGTAGAAGTCCTCATGGATCTCCTGCGCCTCCTGCTCGTCGAATACCTTGACGCCCGATTCGTACAGCTTTCCTTCGAACATAGCAACTCCAGAATATTGGGTCTTTAAATATCAAAAGTCGTGTCTTCCAGCTTCCCCATAAGCCCTCTCGACAGCATCCCTGAAAATGCGAATATCCGGAGATAGCGGTTCGTCGAAGTGATAGCGGACGACTTCATCGTGAGCTGTATCGATACAGGACCTCTGTATACCCGGAGAGTAGGGGCTGTCGTAGGTCCAAACGACCCATTCATCCACCTTTTCCGCTCCAACTACCACCTCCTGGACATGTGAGAAGTCCTGCCTTTCGCGGCGGAGTTCCTCGATCTTTTCATGATAGAATCTTGCATCCCAGTGACGTCTCTCTGGGTAACCGAGATCAGTCTCAAACCCAACCTGTACAATGCTCCCGTCGGAGAAGCCTCCATTTAACGCCTCATTCACTACCTGACCGGGCTCTGCGCAGGACGGCCACTCCCATATCCATCGAGTTTCTCCGGACTCTTTCACCTTGTCCAGGTTAACCTCGAAGCCCGCATCCTGGCAACTCACGGTGACGCTGTAGAAACGAACCGGGCCGCCGTGAACCTCTAGGGCCTCGCCCTCCTCTGTTTCAATGCTATATTCCACATCCTCTCAAGGAATTTAACTCTAATAATCGTCGAGGCCTCTCTGCCCGACTTCCTCAACAACCCTTTCGGTCGTGCTCCAGTGAGTACGAGCCTCGGGCGGGAGCTCGCCGTGCTCCTTGAGGTACTTCCGGATGAAGTCGACCGCTTCCTGGTCGTGTGGATAGCCAGACTTGATGTCGTAGCCGTACTTCCGCTTCAGCTCTTCGACATGGCGCTCCCTGTTCGTCTTGGCAACTATGGAGGCCGCCGAAACAGTCGGGTACTCGTCATCAGCGCCGTGCTCCGCGACAAACTCCCTGTCCCGGAAACGTTCCGGAAGCCCGTCCTTCAGCTTGGATATGAACCGCTCCCCGTCCGGCTCTGGAAGGTCGACATATATCCTGTCCGCGTCCGAACTCTCGATCACGTCCACGAAGGCCTGTAGTTCGACCTCGTTGATCGTCATCACGTCCATGAGATCGTTCAGCTCCGAGGCCTTTACCTCTCTAAGAATCACTTCTCCGGCTTCGCGGACCTTTTCCGCCATCGCGTCCCGCTTCACGTCGGAAAGCTTCTTGGAGTCCTTTACACCTATTTCTTCCAGGTCTTCCAGCCTTTCTTCTTCAATAACGAATCCTGCGACAAACATCGAGCCAATGACGGGGCCTTTAGGCCACCAAAAACCACAGGTTTTCAGCGTCTGCCTGCCTCGTCAAGGCCCATAAACTTCGTCATAGAACCAACACCTCGGAATCAGTCTCCATGACATACCACTTGTGATCCTCTTTTTTCAATAGATTATATTCAGCCAGCCTGTTTAGGTTTTTATATGCAGAAGACTAAGGTACTTCTAAATGGTCTGCTACCTTTCCCACTTTCAATGGGTTTTCCTTCAGGAGGTCCAAATAATCCTTCTTGACGTCGGAAATTATGACGATATCCTGATCTTCTCTAATCCAATATGAGAACCGTCCAGCCTTGTAGTTCTGCACCTTATCCTCTTCTTTAAGTTTCATAAGAACATCACATAACCTATCGGGCGATCTATCAAACATATCAGCCAATTCCTTCGTGCGGAAAGGATCAGAAAGTCTCTCATAAACTTTCTTTTTCAAGTATCCCTTCTGGTAATGAGTCTCAGTAAAAGAACTAAGAATCTCCTCAAATTTCCTTCTCTTCCTGGGATGTAAAACCGCTATATCAAGCTCGTATAGTTTTTCAAGGTTCTCTCTTCTTTTTATTACGTAGCTCCGATTCGAACTACGAAAATTGAATTCTATGCCAAAATACTCGAATATTCTTTCCAAAAACCGATTTCGCTGTCCCTGAGATATTTTCAATTTACGAGAATTTCTAGTGGATTCGGAAACGCTTCCTTCTCCTGCAAAGAAACCCTGCAAAATTTCCTGAAAGTTATCAGGGTTTTTCTTTCCGTATTCCACCTTTTCTTTCCACTCCGCCGTTTTCTCAGTTGATGCATATCTTAGGATATAGTATGGCTTCGAAGCCCTTGAATCCCTATAGAAGTTAACCTTCGCTGAATCCAGAGTCCTATATCCCGCGTCCTTATTAGGTCTATATACATAAAGCCGAGGATTTAAATCCTCAAATAAATCTTCAATGGTTGTAGAGAACAGATCCACTAAATCAAAACAGTTATTCGTGAAAGTAATTTCTCTTTTAGATTTACTATCGCCTTCGGCCAACCAAAGTCCGACACACCTTGCAATATCGTTATCCATAGTTTAAATTTAGTTTCTATTCTCATAAGCAATTATCCGCCTCATCACACAATTGGATTGCGATTTGACAGACGGTTTAAAAGATTGCTCGCGCCGGAGAATAATAGCGGGGTGGAGCAGCCAGGAGTGCTCGTCGGGCTCATAACCCGGAGGTCCGT
>JBDGRC010000044.1:0-7805 GCA_042218495.1 Candidatus Nanohaloarchaea archaeon
GCGAAACCTACGAAAGCCTGGATATCGAAGGCGAGGAACCCGACTACCGCCAGGATATCCAGGACATGGAGCTGGATTCGGGCGAGTACGACACGGTCTTCTGCCGGAACGTCCTGGAACACGTCGAAGAGCCGAGGAAAGCGGTCAGCGAGATAGCTCGAGTTCTCAGGGACGGTGGAAAAGCTGTGATATCGGTGCCGCACCTCGCCTACCTCCACAAAGAGCCGGAGGACTACTACCGGTTCACAGAGCACGGTATAGAGGAGATTGCATCCGGGACCGGCCTGGAAGTGGTAGAGGTCCGGGAGGCAGGCGGACTATTCAGTTTTATGGGATATATCTTCTCGACAGCAGTTCTGGGGAGCACCTACCACGTACCGCTACTCTCCCGTCTGGCGTACTACCTGAACTTTCTGGTCCAGCTATCGATGGTCAAGGCCGATGAGTTAACGGGTAACGCCAGGTTTATACCGCTAAACTATGTAATAGTTCTCAGGAAATCCGGGGAAGGTCTCTGATGGCGTGGTTTGAGAAACCAGGATACCTTGAAAGGCTTGACATCTATACACTGGCCTTTCTTCTCATACTTGCTCTGGCGGCTCTAGTCCGGTTACACCAGCTGGGCCAGCCGTATCTCTGGCAGGACGAGATTTACGGTGCCTGGGCGTCGAAGAACTTTCTTGAAGGCCACGGATTCTCGTATCCTGTGGGCGAAGGCTATCCGTACCACCGGGCCTTGCTCACGTATCTGTTGCCCATGACCCTTTCCTTCTCGGTTCTGGGTTACACCGAGTTCGCTGCAAGGCTTCCCTCTGTGATAATGGGCCTGTCCGCGATAGCCGTGGTGTACCTGCTTGGAAAGGACCTGGGCGGTGAAAAGCTAGGTCTTATCGCGTCAGGGATGATGGCTCTCGACCTCTGGGTAATAATGTGGCACACACAGGCCCGTATGTACGCCCACAGCCAGTTCCTCTACCTCCTCGGAGTCTGGCTTGTGTACCGGTGGTATGGCCGCGACAGGCTGGCGCTTCACAGCAGGTACCTCTACCTGTTGATACCCACGCTTGTTCTCGGTGTGCATAACAGCGAACCTTTCCTTGGTATAGTACCGGTAATCGGGGTATTCCTGGTATCCGGTCTCCTGTCCAAACTAACGGTTCCGGGCTGGAGGAACCAAATCCGTGAGAACACCTTCGTCAGAAGACACATCCTGTGGATAGCCATAGGCGGCCTGATAGGTAGCTTTTACATGGTTTTAGACGGGTGGCAGTTCATCCATAGCTTGATGGATTACGCCCCTGTCTGGTATCAACGGGGAAGAGGATTTCTCTACTACTTCTGGTTCCTCGCAGAGAACACCGGTCTCCACTTTCTTTTCGGCCTGGGTTTTGCACTTTCGTGGATGAAGAAGGACAACTGGATTCTACCTTTGGCGTTCCTGGTTCCTTTCGTTTTCCAGAGCATGCTATACTTCAAAGAGCCACGGCTGATATTTCATCTATACCCCCTGTTCCTGCTGATGTGTGCTGTACCACTGGTCTACCTCCTGAACACGGCTGAATCCTTTTTGCGGTCAAAGGATGTGCTTCCAGGGCGCGCTGGCATGGTATCGATTCTTGCGGTGTTTCTGGTTCTGGCGGCATTGTATGTTCCTGTCCAGGATCTGGAGCCCAAGGGCGAGAACCACAGAGAGCCTGTCAAGTTTATATCCGGGAAGATGTCGGAGGACGATATCCTGCTTTCCAGCGCCCCGTCGATAACGGGCTGGTACATGGGAGGGATGGAGCACGTCGACTACGACCTGAACTACCTCGACAACAGGAACGTATCCGGAGAGCTGAGAGACCCGAAGATAGGTTTAAAAGCGCCGAGAAACGGGGCAGCGATGGAGAGAATTATCTCCGAGAACAGTGGCTGGGTCATCGCCGACGACAACTTTTATGCCCGTCATAAAATCAGGGGCGATGTGAAACAGGTTATAGTAGAAAACTCGAGGAGAATCGAGAACAAGTCATGGAGCGGTGTGAAGGTGTACAGGTTCCGATGAAGCATTTTAACAGTTCTCTAACTTACTGTCATAAGGAAAGCTGTACAACAGCAGCAAGAGGTGTTCTGGATTAAGAAAATCTGTTTTATCCATCCTCACGGGTACAATGCTTTCGAGAAAGATTCTGTAGGTGGAACCCAGCTCCAGCTCTACTTTCTCTCCACAGAACTGGCGAAAGATGACGAGTTCGAAGTGACTTTCATCACCCGTGGCGTTGACGGGACCGAGGAGAGGGAAGGAGTTGAACTGGTCCAGGGGATAGGAGATGTGGACAGCTGGACAAACAAGCTCCGGACAGGTTTCGAGCTGTTAAGCGCTCTTGACAGGGTCGATGCCGACCTCTACTTCAGCTCCTCGTCCAACATGATTCCCGGAGTGGTGAGTCCTTTCTGCAAGCTTAAAGGACGGAAACACATCCACAGGACGGTGCACGAGCGCCAACTGGACGGAAGTCTTTTGAGGAACTCTCCTCTGAAAGGCATCTTCAACTACCTCGGTCTAAAGACGGCGGACTTCATCTTCGCCCAGTGCCGGGAACATTCAAAAGCCCTGTCCGAATGGTTCACAGGGGATATAGAGGTGCTGCCTAACTCGTTCCCCATGGAAGATAGGGCCACGCCCGGTGGAGATTATGTTTTATGGGTCGGCCGGAGGGTTGAATGGAAGAGACCGGACCTCGTGCTTGACCTGGCCAGCGAGTTCAGTTCCGAGGACTTCGTGGTCATATCACCGAGGACGAGCAGTACTGAAGAGTTCTACGATAGAATAGAGGAAAGGGCCAGTCAACTTCCGAACGTGGAACTCATCGAACGAGTTCCCCGTGAGGAGATACAGGACTTTTTTGACGACGCCAAGGTCTTCGTCAACACCTCTGAAAAAGAGGGCTTTCCAAACACCTTTGTCGAGGCTGGGAAAGGCGCTACTCCGATACTTTCCTACCGGGTAGACCCGGACGGCTTTATAGAGGAGGAAGAATGCGGGTACTCCTGCAACGGGGACTATCCTGTGCTGGAAGAACGACTGGAACAGATGTTGAGTAACAAGGATGAGACACGCCAGCAGGGCGAGAACTGCCGGAGCTACGTCGAAAGACACCATAGCTTGTCAAAAAACGTCAGGAAAGTTAAACAGGCTATAACCTCTCTTCTCGAGGATTAAGAATGGCTCAAGAATCAGGCGCTAAAGTCCTCCGCTTCTTTAACACCAGGAAGCTCCTGGGGCGGGAGGCGAACAAGTTTACCCGGCGTAAGATGGCCGAAGCATTCGCAGAACTGTCCTCGCGGGGGACAGAGGTTTTCTGCGTGGTGTCAGGCTTGGCTGAGAAAATGGAGACGCTGGCAGAGTTCAAGAACCCGGACTTCCAGCTGAAGACGGTTCTTCTGCCAGGATTCTATGACGAGGAAACAGGTGCCGGGCTGGCCCGCAGGATATACAAGGTTCTTGTACTGAACCGGCTGCTCAGCCTGGTCTCGCTCTACTACCTATTGAACGGTTCGAGGGACTCTATCAACTATATCTGGTGTGACCCGCTCCTCGGCGTACTGCTTTACTCCCTGGTGAGCCGTGAAGATTTCATACTGGAGCTGGATGACCACATGTTTGGCGACAGCCGGTTTGCCGACTTTATCTATCTAAAGGCGGCTTCTAGAGCACGCAGAGTGACCACGGTTTCGACCGCGACAAAAGAAGACCTGGTTGCAAGAGGTATAGATAGCGAGAAGATACGGGTTGTTCCAAACGCCGTCGACCTGGAGGAGTTCGATATCGAACCCGGAAAATCGCAGTTGAGGCAGCGGCTCGGGATGCCCGAGGACTGTTTTATAGTAACCTATACCGGCCATCTTTACCCGGAGAAGGGCGTTGATACCCTGATAGAGGCTGTACAACACCTTCCGGTAGAGAACCTGGCGCTCTTTATCGTCGGCGGCAGGGAAGAGGACGTTGAAGGATACCTGGAGATGGTTGAGGACAGGAACCTGGACGGTAAAGTGAATTTACAGGGATACGTTCCGCGGGAGGAGATACCCATGCACCAGAAAGCCTCTGACCTGCTTGTTTTACCGAACAGCGGCAGGGACAGGAAATCGAGAGATTATACTTCGCCTGTGAAGTTGAGAGAGTACATGGCCAGCGGTACACCTGTGGCGGTTTCAGACCTTCCCTCTATCCGCCAGAACTTTTCAGAAGAGGAGCTGTTCTTCTTCAAGCCGGATAATCCCCGTGAACTGGCAGATACGGTTGAATACGTGAAAGAAAACGGTGAGGAAGCGGAGGAAAGAGCGAAAAATGCCAGGAAGAGGGCCGAAGGTTACACCTGGAAGGACAGGGCGTCAGAGATTCTTGACGGACTGGTCTGACGGGGGCTGTTAGACCAGCTGGTGTTCTCTGAGGTAGTAGAGGCAGAAAAGTATCTGGACAGGGTAGTATGCCAGAGACGCTACCACGGCCCCGAGAATCCCTATAGAAGGGATAAGAGCCACTGCCGACAGGATGAACACCGCGACTGAGGCTATCCTGGCTTTGTTTACCTCCGTGCTCAGTCCTTCCTTCACCAGCGCCTGGCCCGACACGTAGGCCATGAAGTAGAACGGGACCGCGAAGAGATAGATTTGAGCGTAGAAAACTGAAGCAGCGTACTTCGAGCTGTAGAGGAACAGGATAGGATACTTCACAAGCGGGTAGAGCAGAATAGGAACCAGGAACAGCAGTATGAAAACCGGGTAGAAGTCCGAGAAACGGTATTCTTCGCGGAAGAATCCTGGCAGAACCGCTTCGATAGACGACTTGATGAACTTGAAGCCGGTGTCGGTGATTTTTACAGCTATGTTGTAGATGGCGAGCTGGTTGAAAGGCAGGAACAGGCCTATCAGAACTCTATCCATCTTGCTGAACGTGTAGGATGTCAGGTTCAACAGTGTATACTCGTAGCTTTCTTTTTTCCATTCGATTTTGTCACCGTCAATCGATACCTTTCCCAGGCTCCTGGCGAAGAAGTAGATGTTCAAAATCGCCGAGGACGCGAAGTAGGCCAGGAGTATGGACAACAGGTTTTGGGGCTGTATGACCAGTAAGCCGATGATGAGCACGGCTCTTGTGACGGATATGCTTGTCTCGTATACCACAAAGCTCTGGAACTCTTCCTTCGCCTTCAATAGGTTCTTCCAGTTCTGCAGCGAGTACATGAAAGGGAAGAAGACCGAGGCCAGGATAATCGACCCGCCAACGACAGGCGCCCTGGTGGAATAGAGGTAGAGCCCTATGGCTAACAGTAGAGGGATACCTGCCAGAGACCAGAGAACTGTGAACTTTGTAGCGTCTACGTAGAAGCTTTCATTACCCTGTGAAACAGACCGGAAAATCGTGGTCCTTACGCCTGGCATGCTCACCAGGGATAGAAAGGAGACGATAGATATGACGAAGATGTACTGGCCGTACAGGCTCTGGGACGCCAGTCTGGCGAACGCAACCGAGACCAGGAGCGAGGTCGAGATGTTTAAAAACTGGTAGAAGTTCATCCAGAAAATGTTCGTTCCATAGACTGTGGCAAGTGTTTCGAACCTCTCATATATTCGTGAACGCCCCGGGATGCCTCTTGACTTCATCTCCTGTGACAACCGTTGGTCCCAGATGCGTAAAATAATTCCTGTAGTCCGCGCTGCTGGACGGTCGTGGGGAGGGCTTATCGTCTTGGTTTAAGTTCAAGGAGAACTGAATTACTGTTAGAGGTAGCATGTCCCAGGAGATGGAAATACAGAGCCGGAAGCTCCAGGTACTGCTGGTCCTAGGTATTTTACTATCGTTCTCGTTGACCTTCGCGACCAACGAGAACCTGCTGGTTGCCGGGCTGAACATGCTGGGAGAGGACCACCCGCTCTACGGCGTCTACTTGATGGACCCGGCCACGGGAGAATGCGAGTACTACACGCCGGAGCATTACCTTCCGCCTGGCTCCAGGAGCATCACTGGAGAAGATGGCAAGGCCTGTGCAGATGCTTACAGGGCGTTTGTGCTGGAGCAGAGGATAGCTATGATTGAAAACGGTACTGATTCCAGAGCTATCGAAGACCTGCTCTCGGAGGCGGAGAAAGAGCTGGCGGAGAAGAATGTTGAAGCTGCCGAGGACGTACTTGACAGAATCAGAGTTGAGAGGAACTATACTGTCAGAGACACTGGCTGAAACAATTTTCTAGGGAATCAGTTGGTAGGGTATGACTCGTTCCAGCTCCAGACCCGGATACCCGGGTAGCTGGCTTCCAGGTACAGAGAAGATATCAAATCCTGCATGCCCGAAGGCTTGGTACCGTAGGCGCTGTCCTGTAGGACGAGCCAACCCCTGTCGTTCTCCCGGATTACCTTTTCCAGCTCTTCCTCGCCCTCGATAAAGCTAGCGCCAGAGTACGCTTCTCTTCCCTCGAACGAGTAGTCGGATGCATTGAAACGCTGCCCGAAAAGCGAGTAATCCGGGGGCCGGTAGTAGTATACCGCGGGAGAAGTCCACTGGGTTATCAGGACATCGCCCGGTGTGCTTCTGGATTCAACGTAGTCGTACGCGGAGGCGTGGTCTTCGATAGGCCGGTAAGCGTCTTGGCCGGCTGCGTAGCCCAAACCGGTTGAAAAGAGCAGTAAGGAAACAGTCAAGGCTGTCAAGGCCTGTCTCTCTGTCAGATGCCTCGGGAATAGATGGGCGGCGAGTTTCTCAACTGATACACCGGCCCACAGTGCGAGGAACGGCACCAGAAAGTATATGTACCGCGTTGCGAAGCCGTCGACATGAAAGCTGTACACGTAAAACGCGGGGAAGGCTGCCAGCCCCATAAGGAGAGCTGTATCAAAATCTTCCCTGATGTTCAGGATTAGGCCGGTAAAACCCAGGAAAGCTACCACGGCCGCGTTAAGAGCCATCCAGCCTAGATACCGGGGGAAGTTGCCGGGAGAGAACACCAGCCTGTCGACTAACCCGGGATAGCCATAGTAGAAAACCTGGCCTATAACCGCGGCTGAAACCGGCAGGAGTAGAAGCGACAGAAGCCGCCTGTCCAGGCTGTCCCTGCTTCTATAGACGATGTACAGCACCGCGATAAAGGGGAGTATATAGGCTGTTACGTGGGTGAAGACTGCGAGGAGGATGGCTGCTGTCAGTGCAGTAATATTTTTCCAGCTCAGTTCTTCACCAGTCCTGTAAATCAGGAGTATCGAGAGGAGGTACAGGAACTGGAGCAGGATGTACATCCTGGCCTGTGTCGACCAGACCACCTCCCAGGCCGAGAAGGTGATGAACGCCGCGGCGACTAGACCTGTTTTTCCGGAAAAGAGCTCTCTGCCTGCGAAGTAGGTCAGGGGTATGGTCAAGCTTCCTATGACCGCGGCAGGCAGACGGAGGGCGAAGTCGGAGACGCCGAAAACAGCCACGGATACCGAGGTCAACAGTGTGTATGGAAACGCTCTCCAGTACTCCCAGCCGGAGGGTAGATTCGGAACACCGTTTTCCAGGAATGAAATCGCAGCGTTAGCTGTCACGGTCTCGTCGAACCAGAGCGAGGTCGAATCCATGACAAGCACTCTGACTGTGAAGCCTAGCAACACCAGAGCAGCCAGGACACGCCAGTGGCTGAAACCAGGCTTTCCGTTCCAGAGCTCCTGCAGTCGAGCGTTGTCCATCTCTAAGTTAACTGTCTTCTGGCTGTTTAAACTAGAACCGATGGCTTCAGGGCCATGTGATGCCTTCCCGCAACTCCTCCGGCAGATCGTGGTCCGTCTT
>JBDGRC010000045.1:0-7500 GCA_042218495.1 Candidatus Nanohaloarchaea archaeon
AGCCCCGAGAGGGATTTGAACCCTCGACCTGCCCCTTTCTTGACCGACTTCCAGCTCCTTCGAGACCATGAAGAGTTACACGGACTCGAGCCGGAGGCGAGAGTGGAGCGCAAGTGAACTTGAGAACGGACCGACCCGTTCTAAGTTACAAGGGGGCCGCTCTAGCCAGGCTGAGCCATCGAGGCTATATCTCTATTTCGACCTCAAAGGATTAAATAAGTGCAGAGTCCGGTCAGAACATGAAGTTTGAGGGGGCGACTTCGGACTTCGATAGCATCGCAGAGGGGGATCTGAACGGGAACATTGTGGAGGTCGGATTCAGGCCTTCCGGAGATCTCCACGTAGGAAACCTCCTGACTATAGCTTACGGAGCCGCTGTAGCGGACCGACTTCTAATGGATCTTGAGGTTACCTGCTGCGACACTGACTGGAGCGCCCACCTCCATGAGACGCACCGTCCCCAGAACAACCGTGTTATGAAACTTTTCTACGACAGAAGCTGCGGTTGCGGCAGCCATGAAAACGTGGCGGAGCACGCGATGTCGGTGCTGGAGCCGTTCTTCGAGTCTCTGGAGACGCATTTCGATATAAAGGTAAGAGAAAGGTTTCTGACGGATCTACAGGGAGACAGAGGATATACGGATGCTCTCAGAGCCGTGCTAAAGAACATGGAAGAGTTTGATTCGTTCTATGGAGGAGGCTTCCGGAGGAGGTACGTTTCACCGGTGACGGCGACTTGCGACACGTGTGGCTTTGCCCACGCGAAAGGTGCGTCCTTCTCTCCGGGAACGGACGAGCTGGTCGCACCATGCAGGAACCGGGGGTGCCCCAACGGTTTCATAACGGAGCCCCTGGACGGAGAGATCGGCGTCTACTACCTCGTCGACCCGGTCAGGGACATCTTTCAGGACGTTGCGGTACATGTATTTGGCGGCGACTACAGGACTGCGGAAAAGGAGCAGAAGACGTCGAAGGTGGCGAAGGTAGCCAGGACGACTGAGCTCGCGACCGGCACGACACCCGAGTACTTTCTGGCACCGATGATATCGGATAAACATGGAAAGCCGCTCTCGAAGTCGAAGGGGACCGGCCGGACCACTCAGGAGATAGAAGATCTGAAGGAGTTCGGCAGCCGGATAGCCTTCCAGACTCAGGACTGGCTGAACGACGAGAGGAAACACGTTGAACAGTCTGAGCTTCTTTGAATCATCCTGGAGCCTGTCCGGTCTGTAGCGAAGTCTCTAACTGTTCAGGACCATTCGGACCTGGCTCGATCCTGATGTAATCTTTGCTGCCTTTTTGAAGTATATATGCTACGTCTGAACCGTCTTCCCTAGCGTACCTTATGTAGAAGTCGTCCGAGTATTCCGCGCCTACGGACATCCATGTATCGCCGAAGACGTAGGCTTCCACCCTGTTCTTGAACTCCTCGATTGATCTTTGCTCGTCTATCTCTCCTGGGTGGAAGATGGCTCCGACAGCAGCTCCTGTATCCAGGTTTGGATCGGCATAAACATATTCCACGTTGCCGCCGGCGATCATCTCCGATCTCAGGCTGTTTACCGGGGCTTCCTCTATCCATCCGGGGTACGGATTGTGTATGAAACCAACGTGGTGTGCTAGCTCGTGTGTGACCGCTCTCCTGGAGTCCTCCGACGATTTTGATCCATCTATCGATGCAGGGTCGTACTTGGCAAGAGAGCCGAGTTCTGGAGTGAAACCGCCAAGCGTGCCAAGGTATCCAGATTCTTCAGGAACCAGGTAGACCCAGAACTCGTTCCAGCTTTCCCTGGTCAGCTCGTTGAGAGCCTCCCAGCCATCCTTTTCTCCATGCCTCAGGTCCTCAGGCTCCAGGACACGGGTGCTCAGTTCGAGGTCCATCGCCTTGCCCGGGAAAAAATCCGTCCACTGATCCTGAAGGTAACGGGCGTACACTTCCAGCTCTTCCGACATGGGCAGGGATTCTCCAGCCGGGCTCACAGACTCAACACGACTGTCATGACCTGCAGGATAGGAAAGCGGTATATCCTTCAGACCGACGAGGTTCACGACGGCTGTCCCTTCCCTCACGGCTTCCATCCTTGCAAAGTATGGATCTTCCGGGGTTTGAAGATCTCCCGTCCGATCGTAAGGTCCCGAAACGTTTCTGATCGGCTCCTGTCGTCCTCCGGTCGTAAGCGTCTCTATTATCTCCCGTGGACTCATCCCTCCATCGTAGAGGTTCTCCACCTCTCTGCTCCAGTCAAGACCTACGGTCGTAGGCTCGTTTAGATTTCCTCCGCTGAACTCTGTGAACTCTGCTCTCCTCAGATCAGGTTTCCGCCCTTCATACTCGACAAGAGATCTCCAGACCTCGTCCAGATCGTTCTCCACAGGCTTTTCTTCACTGACATCAGCTAAAGTGGCGACGCCAGCACCGCCAATCAACCTGATTACGTCTCTCCTTAGCACAACATCCCTTGGACCGGAAAACCATTTAAATTGTAACTATTATCAGGTCACATCTACATCCGCGTCGTCGACATCAGGTCCGCGGTCCTTGATCTCCCGCTTCTTCTTGTCCTTGATCCTGTACACGTTCGTCGACCTCGTGCATTCGGGGCATTCAATCCACCATGGACGTTTTCCGAGCTCCTCCTCGCCTTCGAACTCGTGCCCGCAGTACGGACAGGTCATCTTGAAGTGGAATAGCTCGTTGTCGTAGGAGAACATCTTGAGTCTCCCGGTCTCCTCTCCCTCGTCGTTCTCAAGCTCCCTGTTTGTGACGTACTCCGCCCTCTCAAAGTCTATGTCTTTCATTTCTTACCACGTTACAGTCAGTTGTTTCGGACAAGCTTTCAAGTAAGCTTCTCCCTGTAAATTCCAACAACCTCATCCGGCTCCGGCATCTCGACCTCTACCTTTTCGAGGCCCTCCGCCTCGAAGAGCGCTCTCTCGACACCCAGCTCTTCCGCTGGCTTCTGTCTCTTGAGGTGCTTCATCCTCGGATTGAATCGTTTCAGCCTTCTCAGGTCCCATTCCCTGGTAGTCTCGAGAACCACCAGGTCATACCCCCCGACCGTGGCCAGGAGACACCTGACCGCATCCTCTCGTGACTCCAGCCTGGCGTACACCTGTTCATCCACGGGAGAACCGCCTATACCAGGTATCGTATCGCCCTCCGGAGTCTCGAACTCCGCCACTCCAGGCGTCCTCTCGAGCAGCGACAGGTCCTCGACCTCAACCACAAGGCTGCCGTCTGCTCTCTGCATAGACTCAACTCTCTTCCGGAGGTTATCCTCCAGCTGGGATAGCTTGTCGGGTTCAGATGGTTCGACAACCGCCTTCATGTTCAGTTCCTACTTTCGGAAGGCTTTTATTCAGGATCAGGTAAACTAGACTAAGGGATGATATTCAGCGACAGCGATACGGAAGATAGGAAGGAGGTACGCATAAACGCCCGGGAAGAGAACGATGAAAAAGACGAGGAATCCTCGAAGCTGGAGAAAGAGGCGGAATCGAAGCTTGTGGGCGGATCTGGCTCGGAGACGACCCTGAAAGATATTCACAGCCAGAACGAAAGGATAATTGAGCTGCTGGAGCAGCTGTCAGAAGACGAGGACAGAAGCTCGAACGGAGGTGCTCAGCCCGGTGAGTTACTATGACTCCGTAAAAGAGAACGTGGACGACTCCAACGACACCAGCCGCCCCAGCTTCGATACGCTGAGGGAGGCAGCGGAGGAGAACTCCCGGTCAGAGGACGAACGCGAGGGAGACGACACCGACATAGAGGTACTGGAGGACGGGCTCGGAGGAGACCGGAACTCCGGAGGCTCAGGCATAGAGGAAATAGGCGGAGAAAACGACGGCCAGGAAGACAGGAAAGAAGCAGAGGAAGAGAAAGTTCGGAAGACCTCTCAGGCCGCAGTAAACGGAAACGGCGCAGTCGAGGAGAAACTGGACACGTTGATCGATCAGAACGAACGTATCATAAAAATACTTGAGAGCTTTGGAAGCTAGAAGTCCTCGCGGTAGCTCCACTCCGCATCGGACATCTCTTCACGGGCATAGTCGAACAGCAGAGCAAGGTCACGGTTTTTGAAACGTTCATAGTCGATCTCGCACACTAGATTAACCGCATGCTCGACCCCGGGAGTCCGAGATATCTGGGTTCGGTAGCCCAGACGTTCCACCTAGAATACTTCGACCGCTATCTTCCTGCGGCCTTCTTCCGTGGTCTCGACCTCCTCGCTCAGCGTGATCTCGATCTCAAGCTCCTTGCGATCCTCGGTCTCGTAGAACTCGAGGTCTACCTCGTTCGACTCCGTAGGCTCTATCTCTATCTCGTCCCTGCCCTGAAAACTCAGCCCTACTTCGCCATCTCTTATCTTTTCCGCAAAGTTCTCGAGGAAGTTCGCAAGCTCGCCGTCCGAGAACTCGAACTCGAGGTCCACTTCTTCTCTCGCCATGTGATTACCGTGTTGGGGAAACAATATATTAGTTTGCCGAGCTGCCGAGCTTGGCTGAAAGGAAGTGGTCCTCCTCCTCCAGCTCCCTAACCGATTCAAGCATGAAGAGGTACGCCGTTCCCAGCATGAGCATGCCGAGCGTCGCCGGCATCACGTCGATCATGTTCCTCACCGCGTAGAGAGCGGATCCAACGTATGCGAACCCGGTCACCAGCAGCACGAAGGATATCGCAACTTCCTGGGTTGTCGTGAGGTACTTCAGGCCAAACTTATCGGTTTCTGGGGGCTCTGTCATCATTCCACGTTTAGCTCCGACGGACTTATGTCGGCTGTCTCCGGATTGAACGCACTCGGGAGGTGTATATGGAATGTACCTTCGGTCTTTCTTATAACCAGTGGTATCTCCTTCAGTAGCCTCGAGACGTTGATGCTATAGACGCCCTCGTTCTCCACCTGGATGGAGTCCAGATCGAACTCGAACTTGACCTCCTTGCTCTCCTCGACGCCTTCGGCCATCATTTGCTCCATCTTGCCCTTGACTTCCTTCTTCTCGTCCTCGGTGAGCTCCTCACCTTCCTCGTACACAAAGAGGGATGAACCACACTCACACCCCTCTATCAGATTCTCCGAGCCATCCTCGTAGGTTTTTCCGCAGTTCATGCATCTGTGAGGCATCAGATTTCACCTTCCACGAAGGGAGTTGCGGATTTCATCATGCCTCCTCCAGCTTAGCAAGGAACGAGACCGTGTCCCTCTCCTCCTTAATCTTTTCCATGACGCGGGAGTTTCCGACTATAGTAAGGCCGCGGCGGTAGTCCTCGTTCATTATCTTCTGCATGACAAGCCGCTTTGCCTTGTTGAGCTTCGATGGCTCGCTGGCAAGCCCCATGAACTCTACACCGGGAAAGTCGTCGTCAACCTCCTCCACGGAGGTCTCTATAAGCTCTCTTTTCTCTTCGGGCGTCCATGACTCTTCAAGAACCAGAACGGCGTCCTCCTTGACCTTCTCGAGAACCCTATCGAGCTTGTCCTCAAAGTCGCTGTCAACAAGCTTCTCCTTCGAGAGGAACTCAATCGTGACGCCATCGTCTGTCATCTAACCCAACCTTTCAACTATTTCCTGATAAAGCTTCTCGATGTTTTGGCCCTCCTTCGCCGATATCTCGACTACCGGGTGCTGTGGGAACGCGTCTCTTACCCGCTCCGGCTCGGCGTCGTCCAGATCGACCTTGTTCGCCAGCACCAGGATCGGGATGTCCTTCGCCTCCAGGTTGCCGATTATCGTCACGTTGACCTGCGTGTATGGATCCTCCGTGGCGTCGAAGATAACGAGACAGGCGTCAACGTCGTCCAGGTACTTGATCGCCTCCACGATCCCTTTCGTGGCTTCCTTTGCCCTTCCCTTCGCCTCGTCCTCCTCTATTCCGTGGTCCGTGAAGTCCTTGAAGTCGACGTTGGTGGATATTCCGGGCATGTCAAGAAGGTTTATCTCTAGCTCGCGCCCATCAGCTTCTATGGTAGCCCTTTCCTTCTTTTCAACAGTTCTGGTTTCGTGTGGAACTTCGGATATGTCGCTCATCTCCTCTCCGGTCAGGTCCTTCGATATCTGGTTTGCGAGCGTGGACTTGCCAGCGTTGGGCGGGCCGTAGATTCCGATGCTCTTGTCTTCGTTCTGCGTGCTTCCGAGCAGATCACTGACCAGCTCTCTAATCTTGCCGATCATTTTTGTACCATTCAATGGTAAAACGGGTGGCGAGCTATAAAAACCGTTGGGACTGCGGCACAGTATTAAGTAGCTGACGACGTGTCGGGAACCATGGAAACTGAAAAAGGAGTCGCACTGGTGGTCTACAAGAAGCCCGGAAGGTTCCCGAGATACCTCGTCCTCAACCGGAAGAAGAACTGGGAGGGATGGGAGCTGCCGAAGGGCCACCTGGAGGAAGATAGCTACCGGAAGACCGTCGAGATAGAGCTGAGGGAGGAAACAGGTATAGAGGAAGTCGAGGAAATAGAGGAGACCGACAGGACTCTGGAATGGACGTACGAGGACGACGGGCAGAAGTACAGGAAGAAGTACAGGGTCTACATCGTCAGGGTGGATGAGGACAGCTACGTAGACGTATCCGGAAACCCGTGCGACGAGCACGAGAAAGGTCACTTCTTCAACTTCGAGGACGCGAAGTCCCTGCTCACTTACGAGAACTATTCAGAGGCGCTGACCCGGGCACATCATACCATAACCGATTAAAGTTCCCTAGCCAAAAGTTATTCATGACCAAACCAGACGAGATGCTGGAAGTATACCAGTTCGAGGGATGTCCTTTCTGCCAGAAAGTCAGAAAAAAGCTCACCGAGCTACAGATCGACTTCGTTGCCAGGCAGGTTAAGCCGAACGGAGACAGGGAACGAGTAGATGAGGTCTCGGGACAGACCGGGGTTCCGGTGCTTGTCGATCCCAACACAGACACCACCATGCCGGAGAGCGACGACATAGTGGAGTACCTGGAGGAGCATTACGGCTAGAAGCCATCAAGAAAGGACTCGAGATTCTCGGAGGATCTCAGACTTCTCTCTATTCTTCCGTTCAAACCGTACTCCGCTCTTTCGTACCCTCCAGTCTTTTCCAGCAGCCCTCCGTAGTTCAAGACGGCTGCGCAGGCGGAAGTCTCTCTTATCTCCTCTTCGTCGAGCGATGGATCAAGACAGTCGTAGAGCTGGGCTGCCGCAAAGATATCAGTGATTGTATCCCTCTCCAATCGCCCATATCTTGAACCCTGCTGAACTACCCTCTTTGTCGCTCTCTGATAGAGAGCTTCGGCCTCGTAAAAAAGCTTGACGGCGTCAGGAACCTGTTTTCCCGCAAGCGACATCCCGTAGAAATGACCCAGTGCGGCAATATCTTCTTCGGAGAGGTCCAGGTAGTCCAGCCCCATTTCTTCATCAGCATCAGGCATAGTACCATCTGTTGATAACAAATTATTAAACAACCTTTCATTCAAGTTTGGAAGTCCCAGTCTCCCGGTCTATTTATCTTACTTCTAAATAGCCAGAA
>JBDGRC010000045.1:7600-10232 GCA_042218495.1 Candidatus Nanohaloarchaea archaeon
AAATAGCCAGAACTGCGAAATATATCGCCGGTGAAGCCGAACTCCTCGTAGGCTTCCGGAGGTATCCCGATGTCCAGCAGGTACATTTTTCCTGAGTTTTTCTCCGTCATTCCGGCCTTTGGCATCGCAAGAGTGAGCGTGTAATCCGGATCGACCAATGGATCAAGTCGCCTTCCGGAGTCGGGCTCCAGGCCGGAAGGCAGGTCGATGCTGATGATGGTCTGATGAGTATTGATCCTATCGATGAGCTCATCGAATGGAGGTCTGGGATCGCCCCTGATGTTGTAACCTATGAGACCGTCGAGAGCGACCTGAAAATCGCTCTCAGGAGACCCCACGCTTGTACGAACTCCCAGGTTTTCCAGTATCTCGAGCTCCTCCTTTCGTATGCCGTCAAGCTCTCTCGATGCGAGGACAATCTCAACGTCGTAGCCCCACAAATGGAGCCTTCTGGCCGCCGCGAGGGCGTCGCCTCCGTTGTTTCCGACCCCCGCATAGACGGCGATTCCCTCAGGATCAATCTCCGACCGCACGAAGTCCGCCACCTGGTACGCGGCGTTCTCCATCATACGTGAGATTGTGATTCCGTACTGTTCCGGAACCTTCTCGTCGATCCTGGCCATCTGGTCACGCGAAACCCTCTCTGTCTCACTCATCGAGGATCTCCTGTTTCTTCCTGGAGTAGATGAGAGCTGTCTCGATGAAAGTGGTGTGAGACCAGGTCAGCGGAGCAACGGACTTCCCCTCGCCGGTGAACGGGTCCACCTGCTCCGGCAGCAGACCTGTGTCCAGAGAGTTCGAGCAGGTCCAGTGCATGTAATCCATCGCCTCATCAAGCTCTTCCTCGGTCTCCGCAGTCCTGAGCAAATGCTGCGCCACCCAGAGCGTGCAGATTATCCACGGGTTCCCCGGAACCCTGTCGAAGTCGTCGGTCACGTTGTGGTAGTAGTCCTCACGGTACCTCGCGATCCCTCCCACCTCCGTGTCCGGCGAGAGGTCGTACCTTACCGCGTTGAACGTGTTCTGGAAGTACTCGTCTTCTTCGTCGACCAGTCCGAACTTCTCCAGGAAGAGCATAGGGGCCGACACCTCGTCGAGCTTCTCGCCGTCATCTATACCCCTGACGTACCTCTCCGTTTCCTCCGAACGGAGGTTCTCGAGCCCTTCCTCCTTTATCTCTTCGGCGACGCTCCGGTACCTGAGACCGTCCTCGCCTATCTCATCCGCGATCTTGGCAGCGGCTCTCAGTCCGGCGTATACGGACGCAACGGTGAAGGTCGAAACGTAGTGCCTTTCCTCCCATAGATCGTAGCTCGGCTCCGGCAGGTGCTGATTGCTGTCGAAGAAGTCCACCATGAAGTCCGCGGCCGGCTTCACTAGGGAATCCCATTTCTCCTCCAGGATCTCCCTGTCGCCTGTCTCCTCGAAGAACCTGTAGAGAGCCCAGACCGTGAGAGCGGTCTCGTCCTCCTGTATCGGCAGCCTCTTCTCGCCCTCCTCGTCCACCCAGGAGTGCCATGAACTGCCGAGAGATCCGTCAGGATTGTACTTGTGGAGCATGTAGCCATCATCCTCTATCGCCTGTTCAGCGAAGTCGAAGAACGGTCTGACGAGGTCGTCGAACCCCGCCGTCGCCATCACCTCCGCTACAAGCGCTGCATCCCTCGGCCAGACGTAACCGTACTTGTCCTGATTGAACTCCAGGTTCTCCGAGTCGTTAGCCGCTGTGATCGCCCCGTTGTCGTTGGTCTGACCTCTGACGACGAGCACGGATCTCTTGAACTGCTCCCTTATATGATCCTCCATGTGGTCTATCTTCCTGTCGATGCTGCCGACGAAACCCTTCCAGCACATCTCCGTCTGGCGGAAGAAGTCCTCGATCCTCTCCTCCACCTGCTCGTTGAGGTCGAGAACGCTGTGTAGATCGCTGCCGGTGTTGATCCAGTAGTATATCTTCTCGGAGCTCTCGGGTTCAAGTCTAAGCTTCATGCTTATGGCGGACTGCACGTCACCCTGCGCGATCGGGTTCCCGTTCAGCTCTCCTCTCTCAATATCGCTCGACGGATCCTCCCTGTAGATGCCGTGCTGCTCCAGGTCGCCCTCGCAGTCAGCTGTCTTCAGCTCCGCCATCACGTACCTGCTCTTCTTGTAGTGGATTATGCCGCTGTGATCGGGATGGTAGAAACAGGTATCTGCCATTCCCGTGCCGTAGAGGTCGAAGTTCTGGTGCATGAATACCTCAATCTCTCTTTCACGATCCTCGAGGTTCTTTACCTCTATCTCCCGGAGGAAAACGTTCTTCTCGCACTCCACCGTGTCCCTGAACCTCATCTCGAGCCCCTCCATACTGTTGACAGCCTTCGAGTCGCCGAGTATCGTATCCTGCCGGTACTCCGGTTCTGTATCCCAGTCCTCGATCCAGGAGAAGCCTTCGGCCATGACACCTATCCTGTGCGCCTTACCCCTTACATGATTCTCCTGTCCCGCATAAGGAAAGTACAGATCCCTCACCCTGAGAGAGTCATCGAGGTTGACCAGGAGAGAGCCGTTCCCGAGAGCCAGATGTCTTACCATAGATTCATGATTCTCATGGCGTCACTTAATGACCAGGTTACCTATTGGTAGTTTGATA
>JBDGRC010000046.1:0-11096 GCA_042218495.1 Candidatus Nanohaloarchaea archaeon
GTTCCGGTGGAGGTACAGAGCGAGGACATAGAGCTGAACGTCGCAAACCTGAAGACGTCTCCGTCCGTGCTTCGTCCGGATTCTGAAGGTAATAAGATGACTCTCGAGGTCGTCAACAACGGCGAGAAGTCGGCGGAAAACGTGGTTGTCGAGCTCAGGCTTCCCAAGGGATTCGAGAAGACTAGCAGCTTCTCGACACGTCAGGCCCTGGGAACCCTGGATGCCGGGGAGGTCAAGAAAGCCGAGTTCGTGTTCGACACCTCGGAGAACACTTCCTCCGGTATGAGGACAGTGCCCGCGGAAATAAGGTATTCAGCGTCCGACAACACCGCGGAGATAAGCCAGGATGTAACTTTTGATCTACACGTCTCGGGAAGACCGCAGTTCAGGGTTCTGTCATCGGAGAGCGATCTATCGGTCGGCTCTGACGGAAGAATCGAGATCAAGGTAAAGAACTTCGGTTCTGTGACGAGCGACTCAACCAGGGTGAGAGTGCTTGACAACTCCGATCTACCTTTTAGCTTCGAATCGTCCAACAGGTTCCTGGGAACGCTGGAGCCCGGCCAATCGGGATCCGTAGTATTCGAAACGTCGGTTGAAGGCGGAGCCACTCCTAAGGAGTACCTCCTCGACTTCGAGATCAGGGGCGTCAGGGACTCAGAAGTATTCGTGGAAGAGGAGGTGAGATCCGTGGAAGTGGACGACAGCAGTTCCAGCCGCGATATACCCGTTCTGCCGCTTGGAGCAGCAGTAATCCTGGTCGCCGCGGGCCTCTCCTACCGGTTCAGGGACAGGCTGCCGATCTAGCCACGTCCCCCATACTTTCTTTTAATCCTCCGATCTGATTAGTATACATGACAACGAACTCGTCTATATCAATACTGGCTTCCAGCCCGAGCAAGGTCCTGAGCGTTTACGGTCCTTTTCTCGGCGATATGGTGGCGTTTCTGGCGACTCTCATCACAGTGTACGTGACCGGAAACTTCCTGCTGACAAACCTGGTAGGCAGCTGGGTTGAGAGAAAGGGGCTTGACAGTACGATACATGACGTGGCGGAGAGCGTCGCCCACATAGTCGTGGCGGTAGGATCTCTGTCTATCTCTCTGACGGTCGCCGGCTTCCCGTCCTTCCTGACAGCATTCGCCACCTTGGGAGGAGCACTGGCGCTTGCGATCGGCTTTGCGTCACAGGAGCTGATATCCAACTTTGTCTCGGGACTCTTCATCCTGAAGGACAAGCCGTTCGGCAAGGGAGACTGGATCGAATGGAACGGCAACTCCGGGGTGGTCGAGGAGATCGACCTCAGGGTCACGAGGCTGACGACGTTCGACAACGAGCTGATTACGGTTCCCAACAAGGATCTGGCCAACAGCGCGGTGAAGAACCCTGTCGCCAACGACACGCTCAGGCTGAAGTTTCTCTTCGGTATCGGATACGAGGACGACATAGAGGAGGCGACATCGATCATAATGGAAGAAGCAAGGTCTCAAGAGGACATTCTCGAAGATCCCGGGCCTTCAGTCAGGCTCACCGAGCTGGGAGATTCCAGCGTGGGTCTGCAGGCGAGGATATGGATCGAGGAACCCGCCAGGAGCGACTTTGTCAGAACCAGGAGCGACTTCGTCCGGTCGGTCAAGCAGAGGTTTGACGACGAAGGAATTGAAATCCCGTACCCAAACAGGGAGATTTCCGGGGAGATCGACCTGAGGGAGCGATGAAAGCCGCTACCGGGAAGGAACTTGAACCTTTCAACCCTTATTGCATAGTTTCTGTCGGGAGGCGAGCTCCCATTCAGCGAAAAGCTGTGCATCCGGAGAAGTTTGCTTAAAAACGACCGGAACAAATACGGTGACGGGGGATTGGGGATGAATCACGAGGATCTGGAGGAAATATCGAAAAAGGTCGGAAAAGCCACTCTCTTTCCGTGGAACGAGTCGTACGTTAGACCGGTGTTTAGATCGAACTAACGGGTAAAAAGCCGGGTCCCGAACTTATGATGTGAAGGAAACGGCCGAGCTGGGAGACAGAGAGGTAACGCTGGTAGGCACCTCACACGTTTCAGAGGAGTCAGTGGAGGAAGTAGAAGATACGATAGAAGACGTGAAACCGGACCTGGTTGGGGTGGAGCTTGATCGGGACCGTTACGACGCACTCAGAGAGGATTCAGCCTGGGAGGATCTGGACGTGGCCGAGGCGATATCCGAGGGGAAGGGATTTCTCCTGGCTCTCAGGCTTCTGATATCAATCTACCAGAGGAAGGTAGGCTCCTCTGAACCGGGAACAGAGATGTTGAGAGCTGTGGAGGTTGGAGAAAGTCAAGGGAGCGAGATTGCTCTGGTTGACAGGGACATAAACGAGACGTTCAGGAGAGCCAGGGAGCTTCTCAGTTTCTCGGAGAAGGTCAGGCTGGTTCTTCCGACGCTTTCGTTCTCCGATAGGCTGGAACCTGAAGACCTGACGGACTACGAGGTGGTCGACAGGGTTGTCGAGGAACTCGGCGAGAGGTTTCCGGGCCTCCGGACCGCTTTTCTTGATGAGAGGAACGCTCATATGGCATCCGAGATGCTGGAGAGGGAGTTCGAGACAGCTGTGATGGTGGTAGGTGCCGCACACTTCGAGGGTGTGAAGTCCCGGCTAGAGAACCCGGAGGAATTCGAAATTCAGAGTCCTGATACCTTTCCGTGGTTCAAAGCGGTGAAGTACGGTCTTCCGGCCTTTATTCTCCTGGGAATAGGCTACAGCTTCTACAGGCTTGGTTTTTCAGCAGGGGTGAAGGCTTCGGCAGCCTGGATACTTATAAACGGGATTCTGGCGCTGGCAGGAGCTATAGCAGCCCGCAGCCACCCGCTTACCTGGCTGGTGTCGTTTATCTCGGCGCCACTTACCTCGCTTGACCCAGCTCTCGGGGCGGGTATGGTGGCGTCGTACTCCGAGGCGAAAATTCGTCCTCCGTCCGTCGATGATCTCGAGCAGGTATCGGACATGGACCGGTACCGGGAACTGTGGCGGAACCAGGCGGGAAGGGTAATACTGACTTTCGTCATGGTATCGATAGGTAGCGCTGCGGCTACCTTCATTTCAGCGGGCTACATAGCCTCCCTGATTGGATAGGGATTGGATATAGAAGTTCCAGAGATTACAGCAGCTTCCAGATCGGTTAGCTGGCTTTCCCGTGCACAAATGCATCCAGTATCTCTGCCGAATCCCCCTGCCCTACAGACATTATTAACCGGGAGAGTCTTGGACCCTCTGGACGGCCGATCAGGGCCCTGTAACAGGTCTCAAAGAACTCTCCAGTCTCGAGATCAGATCTGTCCCTGACGTCAAAGATTTTCCCGTCCAGCTCATCCTGCTCCACGAAGTTCTCGTCTCTCAGGAGGTTTCTGAGGAGCTCGAGGGCCTCGATCTGATCTTCCTCCATTCTGTCGACGGCTTCTGGACCAGGATTCTGGTTGATCTCGTAGACGTACTCCTCCGGTGCGTACCTCCTCGCCCAGTTCCTCGCCTTTTCCAGCCGGGTCTTTACCTGATCGATGCCTCTCCCGCCGATGTCTTCAGGCACGTGGCCGGTCCTTTTCAGCGACTCTATCGCCTCGGTCTCCCATTTATCCTCCGGCACCGTCTGTGCGATGAAGGACGCGTGCTGGAAAGGGACCCTGACGGGCTGGCTTTCAGGAACATTCACGGTCGCGATCTCGTAGACTCTCTTCCAGTGATCCCTCTTCTTTTCGTTCTCGACTGTTTCAGGATTGTAGTATGCCTCCTCGATAGTATCAAACTTGTCGTACCTCTGGAAGATCTCCTCGGTCTCGAAGGGTATCTCGAACGCCTTGTTCGGTTTCGTGTTCGAGAATAGAAACCTGATCATCTCCGGGGTGTATATCTCTTTCAGATCCGAGATGGCGAATACGTTCTCGCCGCTGCTGGACGAAATCTTCGAGCCGTCTCTTGTCACGAACTCGTACATCTGGTGCACCGGAGGCTCGTCCCCGTATATCTCTCTTACTATCTCATTGGCAGTGTCTCTTGATCCTCCGGCCGCGGAGTGCTCCTTCCCTGCTGGTTCGAAGTCAACGCCCTCGTAGTGCCATCTCATCGGCCAGTCTACGCGCCAGCCTGGCTTCACCGAGCCATCTTTCGAGAAATCGATCTCGCGCTCCTCGCCGCATTCGCTGCAGAAGTATCTCACGGTGTATTCGCCGTCATAATCCTGTATATCAGTGAAATCTTTGCCGCACTCGGTACAGTAGATACGCAGCGGCCACCAGTCATCGCTCAGGGGCTCGCTCCGGTAGCTATCGAGTATTTCTTTTATTTTTTTTCTGTTGTTCATCGCCTGTCTGATCTGATCGGCGTACTGACAGCTCCGGAACATCTCGTGCTGTCTGATGAACTCCACGTCGATATGGAGGCCCTCAAGCTCTTCCTCCAGCCTGGATTCAAAGTGTCTGGCGTAGCTCTCGTGACATCCCTCCGGATCAGGAACGTCGCACAGCGGCTTTCCTATGTGTTCCTCGAAGTCGTCAGGAACGTTCTCGGGAACCTTCCTGAATCGATCGTAGTCGTCCCAAGAGTAGATGAACCTGACGTTCTCGCCCCTGTTTTCCAGGGACTTGGCAACGAAGTCAGTGGTCACTATCTCCCTGAAGTTGCCGGCATGAACCGTTCCGGACGGCGATATACCTGACGCCACCACATACTCCTCCTGGCCCTCAAACTTCCTGACTGTTCCGAACGCGAGCTGGTCGCTCCAGAAGAGAGGCTGATCAGTCACTGATGCGACACCCGCCATCCAATCCGCGCTAGTTTCCGCTTCCTTGATCCATTTACACGCACAAGTGTCACCATAATACCACAGTAATGGCGACGCTTTTAATCGTTGGAGGAGGTGCCGCGTTTTTAACTCTCCTGAAAGGAATCAGGGATATGGTACTGGAAGCTGGAATGAGCCCCAGGGAAATATTCGCGATATCGCTGGTTGCCGGGATCTCTCTGCTCCTTTTCCTGGACAGGAAGAAGGTCAGAAGACACTACATAATATTTTACAGGAGGACAGAGAAAGGTCTGAAAATGATAGACAGGATAGCAGCACTTTCGCCGGGATTCTGGAACAGGTACGCGTCGGCGGGAGTCGTGGCAGGTGCAGCGAGCATAGTGGTGAGCACGGCTCTCATGGCCAAAACGGTCTTTGACATGGTATGGAACCAGTCGACGGCAAACGGGCCGTCAGCAGTCCTCCCAGGGCTCGGTTCGGAGGTCACGATACAGCCCGGGGTATCATTCATACCGGTGGAGTACTGGGTCATTGGAGTGGGCATTCTGATGTTCTTCCACGAGATGAGCCACGGCATAGTGGCCAGGATGAACGACTTCGATCTGAACTCCGTCGGATGGGTCGTGATGGGCATAATTCCAGGGGCGTTCGTCGAACCCAAGGGAGAGGAGATGCTACCCGGAGCAGAGGCCGAGGAATCAGACGGAGGAATGTGGGACCAGGGAACCTGGAAGCAGAGGCTTCAGGTTCTGGCGGCGGGCAGCTTTGCCAACTACATCGTGGCGGGAATCTTCATCGCGGCGCACTTCCTCCTGCTTGGAGCCGTGACACAGCCCTCAGGTGTGTTCTACGCTGCCCAGGAAGGTTACCCAGCATCCGCTGCAGGGATGAACAACGGAAGCCTCGAGTCGATAGATGGGCGGCCGATCGAGAAGCCCCAGGACGTAATTGAGGTCGCGAAATCAATAGAGCCAAATGAGACGGTTTCTATAAGGAGTTCAGAGGGCAACTTCACGTTCGAGGCAGCATCTGATCCTGAAGGCAGCGGCGGGTACATGGGAATACGCGTGGGAAGCCAGAACGTTCTCAAGGAGAGCTACAGGGACCAGAGGGCAGGAATCCAGTGGTTCATATCGCTGATCTACACGGTAGGGTGGCTGAACCTGCTGATAGGATTGTTCAACATGACGCCGATCAAGCCGCTGGACGGAGGACTCTTCCTGGAGACGGTTGTCGAGAGGTACAGGGAGGACTGGAAGCCGGCCGTAGACCGGCTCTCCGCTTTAGGATGGATAACAATACTGGGAAGCCTTGCCCTCACCATACTCTCCCAGGTGATATAGTGCACAGTGTAGAAGTGGTCGACAGGGATGCCGAGGTGGATGCGGAGGACGGACAGACAGTCCTGCAGGCCCTGCTCCACGGAGGTGTCGAATGGATGCACGCGTGCGGAGGGTTCTGCAACTGCACCACCTGCAGGATAAAGGTGGAGGAAGGGATGGAAAACCTCTCGGACATGGATGAAAGCGAGAGAAACACCTTGAAGCGTTTCAAGGGAGAGGAAGTGCTTGAAGGACCCTTCCGTCTTTCCTGTCAGGCAGAGGTACATGGAGACATAAAGATCTCGGAACCGGAATGGTACTGAAAAGTTATGTTAATAGAGATATAATTCGAAGCATGTCACGGCGCCAGACATCAGCGGGTAACTCATCGACGGCTGTTCCAGGAAGGACCCCGAAGATATCCAGGCTTCTGAGATCGGTCCTACTGAAGGAAGGTCAGAGAGGAGAGCAGCTTTTGGAGACGGAGGCGGAGCTGAGCGTTGAGCTCGTAGTCAGGGCAACGGGCCAGTTTTCAACATTGATCATTGAGGACCATGGCCATGGCGAACTAGATCACCTGAAGACAAGAAAAGTGAAGGCAGCCTCCAGACTTTCAGGTACGCGTATATTAACACCAGATGGGAGGAAAGCGACCGAGAAAGACATCAAGCTGAAGAAAAAGGAGAAGAAACTGGAAAGTCCCGAGGACACGCTTTTCATCGAGCCGAGCACGACCCACCTTCTCAATCTCGGGGAGAAAGATAGGATGCTGAAGTTCGTTCACCAAACAGTATCCAGGCATCTGCAGTTAGGAATTACGGGCCTTTATCTCCACGACCCGGGCTGTTTCTCCGACAAGGTCAACGGCAGGATCGAACACCTTATGACTGCGGAGGCTGGACTCGTATGAGAAGAGTCTGCTGGAACTGTGGATCGAACATGCAAGAGCATGTCGCCTGCGAGCTTATCTGTGAAAACTGTGGCTTCATAAGAGACTGCAGCGATCCATAGACGAGTCTTCACCTGTCGAATAAATTTATTGTCGACCGGACACGGCATTTATAATAGTTACTACGCAATTCTCACAAGTAACAATGACCTGCAAAGTATGTGGTAGGGAAAAAGAGGAGCTCGAAGAGGAGTTCGGTATTGAAATCGAAATGAGGCAGCACCAGAACATAAGGAAGTGCTCGAAGTGTATAGACGAGTACGAGCGCGAGCTCGGACATGACGAGGATACCCTAGACGAGGACGACAACTTTGAGGGCGACTGGAAGAACAAGGTCGTGGCCTGAGAAATTAGTCGAGCCTGACCCGAAAGAATCAAAACCCGCCGCCCACAAATTGGTCCCGGGGGAATGGGGGAAGATGACACAAGGGTGGCCGAGTTCTTCCTGAACACGAAGCCATCCAGGATGATAATGGCGCTAAGGCGCCAGGAGAAGCTAAACGCCAAGAAGATCTCGAGAAAGGTGGAGACCACCTACAGTCACGCAGTAAGAGTAATGAACCAACTGGAGGAAATGGGCCTTGTAAGATCCGAGAAGAAAGGGAGGAAGAAGAACTACGTACTCACGGATAAGGGAACAGGAATCTCGGAGGCGCTAGATGACATAGTCGGAGCAATCCAGGAGAGCAGGGAAAGGCTTGAGAGAGATCTGGACTGAGTCGAGCCACCCCTCGGTATTTATAAAGAAGGGTTCGCATGGCAGGTCCTGTCTCGAGCTTGCGAAAAGGGAGAATAACGGATTCAGACGACCTCTCCATGCCAAAAACTTCTCGACCCTGGAGCAAAATATATAAAAGTTACTGTGCTAAGTCGGACCATAGGTGTTTACAAAAGATGTCATCCAGAGGTCAAGATTCCAAGAATCAAGACACGATACCCGTCAAATCCTCTCAGCTTCAGGCCGATGACAAACTGACGTGCACGACCTGTGGACACAAGAAGTTCCGGGAGTCAAACGGAGAGGTCATCTGCCGCGACTGCGGCACGGTGGTCGAGGAAGAACGTGTCGACACCTCCAAGGAATGGAGGGCTTTCAACAAAGAAGAAAGGGAAGAGAAACGAAGAGTAGGCAACCCTATAACGTACACCAAGGCCGACAAGGGCATGGGAACCAAGATTGGCCACAACGCGGAGATGAACAAGGTATCGGGCGAGAAGAGGACCCAGTACTACCGGATGAGAAAGTGGGACAAGCGCCTCGGCAACTCAAGGAGCAGGGGCCTTCAGCAGGCACTGAAAGAGCTCCAGAGGGTTGCTTCAGACCTGAATCTGCCCGAAAGCGTTTACGAGGAAGCCTCCAGGCTCACGGAGAAGGCCCAGGAGCAGGGCATAATCCAGGGGCGTGGAATCGACGCAACGGTGGGAGCGCTGGTCTACCTAGTTGCCAGGAAACAGGAGGTACCAAGAACGCTTGAGGAGGTCGCTGACATAGTCCCCATAAAGAAGCGGAAGCTAGGGAAGGCCTACAGGCACACGGCAAGAGAGCTGGACATGAAGATCAAGCCGGGTAGACCCGAGGACTTCATTCCGAGGTACGCCTCGAAGCTTGATCTGCCGGGAGAGATACAGGCAAACGCCAGGAGAATCATTCAGGACGCCCGCGACACCGACGCGCTGGCAGGAAGGTCACCGACCGGCATCGTCGCCGCCTCACTTTACATCGCCACGCAGGTAGAGGACGAGGACCTCACGCAGCGCGAGATCGCCGAAAAGGTCGGAGTAACCTCGGTGACCGTTAGGAAGAACTACAAGGACCTGGCGGAAGCGCTGGGAATGGAGGAGGAGCTGGAGTAGCTCTTCCCCGGTTTTAATCTTTCTCGGACAGCATGCTGCGGAGTTCTGATCCGTCGATCTCTTCCTCGTCGTAACGCAGCCAGGCCGTCTCGTCATCAGGCAGGTACAGATTAACGGAAAAGGTACTATTTTCATAGGACAGCTTGAAACAATACTCCTCACCGACTTCCACTTCTCCCCCTATCTTGTGGCCCGGCAGCTGATCGTCAAACTGTTCATCTAAACCCTCAACATCACTGTACTTCGAACGTGATCTAAGTAGTACGCTGATCTTGTGAGTGTAGTCTTCAACACTGTCGGGCGTTTCCCTAGGACCTCTTACCTCTGCATGCCGAAATTCCAGTTCGTGAGTGTGCATGCAACGGAATTCCCCTGAAAAATACTTATACAAGTGGGCGCTGACTTAATACCGGAGTTTCGCTGAGGACCGGTCCTGCCTTGTATTTGCTGCTGGCGAGTCTATAACCTGGAGTGGACTGGTCTTGCCGGGATTTGAACCCGGGTCTTCGCCTCGAGAGGGCGAAATGATTGGCCGGACTACACCACAAGACCGTACCACACAAGGGTATCGTGGGATTTATAACAGAAGAGCCCAGTGAAGAGATTTGAATCAGATTCTCGAAGATGACGCTCGTTAGGAGACGGAGCTGTTCAAAAAGGCTCTGGATGATTCTCCGGAGGCTTGAAGTGACGATGTGAGGTCAACCATGGACAAAGATCATGACTATATTGTCTACGGAATAGATTTCAATCGCAACTACGTGAGATTCACGGTCTATGGAGTGGTGGATCAGGATGGAGTCAAGGCGCCCGAAGATAAACATAAGATGCTCGCCAGACAGGTCTGCAGAACCTATACGGGGTCAGACAAACAGATTTTGATGAAGGAGCCAGAAGAGGATGGAGAGGAGAGACACCCTTATGGAGGGGAGATCAGGTTCCGGTGACTATTAGTACCTTTTCTGAGAATAACTGGATATGAACCTGGAGAAGCTGGTTCCGGACAACTACGGCGAACTGGAAAACGACGACCTGGCGCTTTCAGAGGGCAGGATCAGGAGAATCTTCCGGGAGAACATGAGCGACGATCAGACGCTGGACGGAGACGTTCCACACGTCGTGAACTGCGTGCTCTCAGGTCTCCTCGATGAGATCGTGGAAGCAACGGGAGACGAAGCGGAGATGATGCACAAGGTGAAGGAGGCGCACGTCAGGTCGGCGCTCAGAAACGTTGAGGTCACGGAGGAGTACTCAGCACGGTCCGAGGCGTTTATCGACCAGCTGAGAACTATCGCCGACGAGATGGAAAGGACGGCGGACCGCCTGGAAGGATAGACTTTTTATCCTCTGGGAGAAACTGACAATGTGAACACGGACGAGTACTCTGAAACCCTCAGCGAGGGCAGTTTCGCGACGGTTGTTCTCGGCGGAATCCTGACAGGTCTCGAGGGACTTGGAGGCTTTGCGGCTCGGGAGCTAAACCCGCTAGCTCTGGCGCCAGGAGGCTTTTCTTCGTTCGTGGACGGTTTTTATCTTCTGGTTGGGCTGGCCGCGCTCCACCAGCTCTACTTCGGCTACAGCTCGTTCAAGAAGCTCCTGGAGTTCGAGAATCCATGGGAGAGCTAGCCACTAGAGGACTGAGATAAGCATCCAGGCCGCCATCGAGGCCATCAGCAGATCCTCTACAAGGGTAACCTTGGTCATCGGCACGTTGAAGACGTTTCCTAGACAGGCGCACTGCAGCTCGTTTCCCTTCCTCAGTTCGTTCAGTACTCCGGCAGCGTTAATCGACATCATGAGTATGGCTGCCGAGTGGGTCAGAATCTGCAGCGGAACCGGGTCATTCACCAGCAGGTACGCGTAGAGGAGACCCAGGCCGACCTCGAGGAACGGGTAGACCGATGCGTAGGTGTCGCTCCTCTCCGCCAGGACGTCGTACTCCCGGAACGCCTCCCGGAAGCCCTCCAGATTGTAGAGCTTGAAACCTCCGAACGTCAGGAAGAAGGCGGACATGAACGTTCTCCCGATCGCCATCGTGCCGAACTCCGACCTGACCAGAGAGACCGTCGCCGTCGAGACCACTACTATAGCGAATACTCCCGCTAGAGGGGCTAGATCCCTTATCTCATGCTTCATGGGTACAGTGGACTCTCCGGGATTTGAACCCGGGGCCTTCTGCTTGCGAAGCAGACGTTCT
>JBDGRC010000047.1:0-1844 GCA_042218495.1 Candidatus Nanohaloarchaea archaeon
ATGAAGCTCTAGATAAGGTTTCTGAGCAGCTTCAAAAACACGATGTAATTGAAGAGTTCGGAGAACTGCTTGAGGAACACGGATACGACTCAGGAGCAGAGTTCCTTGCTGGGCAAAGACCAGTAACAGCAGGGCACGAAGACCCAGAGAGACAAGTAATGGAAGAACTTACAGAAAACGACTGGCCTGATACCGAAAATGCATACGATGCCAAGAGAAGATACCATGATGTAACAAAAGCAGCTTACGAAGGACATGGCATCGAACTTCCAAGACCGGACATAGACATCAACCCAGAACATCGAGAGATTATAGAACTTGTTGAAGAAGGAATGAGTGTTAAAGACGCACGGGAAGAAGTTAAACGAAAAAGGTCTTGGACTCTAGGAGAATAATGCAGAGAATTGAATAGGAAGTAATTGCCCTCTGCACCAAAGATTAAGGTGGAGAAAGATGATTCCGGATTTAACGAGAGAAGACATAAACGGCTACTTCCAGCCGTTAGAACAGCATCATGCTGGCATCGACTAATGTCAGGCGACAAGTTCTTACAAAACTTAAAAACGTCGCCTTTTGGGAAGTAGTCTGCGACAAACCTATATTAGAGAATTTTGTGAGCAGTTTGTCAGCTTAAATTGCTGATATGACCCTATTTTGTTGACTCAGTCGAGAACTCTGTGGTTCTCAGGTATGCTTCTCGTCGGATGCTTCTGCCCGTCCCTTTCAACTGAGATTACGGGATCCTGATCAGTTTCCTGATTTTTGACTACTATCAGAGGGCCTCCTTCTGGTTGGTAAACCGCTACATCATGAATAGTTTGGACATCGCCAACAGCATCAATCTCATCAGGGTTTGCTTTACTAGGATACCAATTCGAGGCAAAACGTGTGTTTCTGAAGAAGAAGTCAACAGACTCCTCACTATTTCTGCCTAGCCTTTCCCTCTCGTAGACGTTTCTTCCAAGTGTGAAAGGTTTTGATAAGCCATAGCATGTATCAATGTTTCCTGGTCCGTCGATTCTAGCCACGAAGTCGTATTCATCTGACTCGGCAGCACTTAGGTTGCTTAGAGCGGTATGCAGTCCGGCCGCCTCTTTTTCAGTTCTCTTATTCCAATCCTCTGTGTATTCATCTATAGCTTCTGTCGCCGGGATCTTGTCTCTTATGGCCGGTTCTTTACTCCCTACAAGAACCTCTCCATCATCGAACTCTACGTTTAACTCGTCTCCATCTAGCTCCAGAACATCACGGTCGTACCAATTTTGCATCATTCTGTTGATATGGGTTTTCGCACCTGATGCAACTCGGTCACTCGGAACTATATCAACGTTTATACCTCCACATGAAATTCTGTATTCATCGTTCTTGTATCTATTTACGAGCCAGACACTGTCCTCTTCCACTACCATAGGCTCTCCCACAGTGACATAGTTTTCCTCCCCTTCAACAGATACTCTATTATCCTCAAGAGCGTTTTTAACCTCTTTCATAGGATGTGGCTGGCCATTATTCTCTCTTTGGTTCGGAGAGTAATCTTTGGCAACGTCTGGAAGAGTGGTGACCGTCATTCCATCCTTAATGGGATTTTTACCTAGCTGTCCGGAACTCATGTGAACATTATGGAACAGCAGCTTTTTAAAACCTTACGGTGGTAACGAATATTTTGGTGTGAGGGCTGTGAAGGTTCTGCATATTGCTTACCAGCTTCTACTTTCTTAACTAGAAGCGTCGCTCTCAGCGGAAAACTCCTTCTCTATTGTATCCTCTAACTTTTCTACTTCGTCTAACTTCCAGTCGATGTGTTCTATGAGGACTGTCCAGGAGTAGAGGTATCGGACTACTCT
>JBDGRC010000048.1:0-7905 GCA_042218495.1 Candidatus Nanohaloarchaea archaeon
TGACCCGTCTTCCGATCATCTCTCCTATCTCACGTAGCTCTTCTTCCTCCATGCCCCGGGTTGTAAGAGCAGGTGTTCCGAGACGGATTCCGGACGTTACGCGTGGACCTTCCGGGTCGTATGGAACCGTGTTCTTGTTGCAGACTATTCCGACGTCCTCGAGCAGCTGCTCTGCCTTCTTCCCGGTTACTTCCTCGTCCCTGAGATCCACGAGCACCAGGTGGTTGTCCGTACCTCCCGAAACCAGGCGGAGACCCTCCGATCTGAGTCCGTCTGCGAGAGCCTCTGTGTTTTTCTTGATCTGCCGTGCGTAATCCTTGAAGGAGTCTCTCTGAGCCTCTCTGAACGATACTGCCTTGGCAGCTACCTGGTGCATCAATGGGCCTCCCTGGCTGTACGGAAAGACGGCCTTGTCTATACTGTTCGCGTGCTCCTCCCTGCAGAGTATCATGCCGCCGCGCGCCCCCCTGATCGACTTGTGCGTGGTTGTGGTCACCACATCACAGTGTGGGAACGGCTGCTGGTGTTCGTCCGCCGCAACCAGGCCGGATATGTGAGCCACGTCCGCCATGAGCTTTGCGTCGACCTCGTCGGCTACCTCGCGGAACATCTCGAAGTCGAACTCCCTTGGGTATGCGGAGAAACCGGTGACTATCAGCTCGGGATCGTGCTCCCTCGCCGCTTCAAGCACGTCCTCCTTCTCGAACCTCTCCGTTTCTCTGTTGATCGCGTAAGTTCCGAAGTCGTAGAGCTCCCCTGAGAAGTTCACTCCGTGGCCGTGCGTCAGGTGGCCTCCGTGCGAGAGCACCGGCCCAAGTATCCTGTCGCCGGGATCCACCAGCGCGGAGTAAGCCGCGAAGTTGGCAGTGGAGCCGGAGTGGGGCTGGACGTTAGCGTGGTCTGCTCCGAATAGATCGCAGGCACGCTCTCTCGCCAGGTTTTCCACTCTGTCGTGGTGTTCACATCCGGCGTAGTATCTCCTGCCCGGGTATCCTTCCGCGTACTTGTTCGTGAGAACGCTTCCCTGCGCCTGGAGAACCTGTCTGGGAACGAAGTTTTCCGAGGCTATCATCTCGAGCGATTCGGACTCCTGCCTCTCTATCTCGTTCTTCAGCGCTTCGTGGACTTCGGGATCCGCCTCCCTGATGTCTCTGTGCTCCATGGTGTATACTGATGTCCAACTTTTTTTTGTTTGCGGTCCAGGTATGGGGTTTTACAGGTTGGGTGCCGAAGTTAGGTCATGGGTAACATCGAACGGGAGATGCGCAGATCGCTCGAGAAGGCGAGAAAGAGCAGGAGGTCCGAGGGACTCGAGACGCCGGAAAATATTACTCTCGAGCGCCTGTGGAGCGCTGAATCCCAGAGATCAGCCAGGGTCGACTCAGGGAGAAACAAGATAGCTCTGAACATGGCCAAGCTCGCAAGGGATTACAGGCGATTTGGAAGGGACAGGGAACTAATGACGGAGGTCGAAAAGACGCTTGCGGGAGACAAGGGAAGAGATGAGACGATGTCAAAGGTCATGGAGGAGTGGAACGAGGTATACTCGGATGAACCGGAGCACTCTGTCTCTGTGTCCGTCATCTTTCACTCGCTGGAGCAGCTGGTCCTGAGGAGCAAGCTGGGCGAGCCCGAGGACGGATCGCCGGGCGAGCTCGCTGTTGATCTGGTGGCGTCGACGGTGAGAGACAGGTCGTTCCGCAACATTGGCGATGACAGGCTCCGCCAGAACCTTTCCGGCAAGACAATGTCATGGATGAGCTACTTCCAGCAGAAGAACTCGGATCTACCGGAGATTTCTGACTACAGGAACGTCAGGGAGCTTGTCGAATGGCTGCTGGATTCCGACGTAGAGGATATCAGGAAATGCTACTCCGGGTGGAAATCTCCCCGAGAGATCCTGAGCGCACGCCAGATCAGGGCCTAGACTGCCTGTATGCGAAGAAGTTCAGGAACTCTGTATCTACCTCTCGGGGCGTCTCCGTTCTCCCGAGGTTGTCAACCTTTTTTATCGATACTCTCCAGCAGTTTAAGGCTTTCAAAGCCTCCTCTCTCCGATCTTTTCTTTTCCTCAAGTTCCTCCAGATCGCCGTAATCTATTCCGGACATCTCCATATATTTCTCCAGAACCGCCTTCAGGTCTGCCAGCTCGGAGATCTCTCCGTCTTCCGCGAACTCCTCTGCCTCCTCCAGTATCTTCCTACGGAGCCAGTTCTCCGCTTCATCTGCTGTAACCTCGTTCACTTCCGGACTCTTTCCGTCCATCCTGATCTTTTCCGGTATCCTGTCCCTCACGATCTTCGGAAGTTCCGCATCCCTGAATGCCTTTCTTTCGAGCATTTCTTGAAGCTCCGGGTTCGTGCGGACCTCTCTTATCTCTTCCTCCGTCATCCAGCGATAATCTTCTAGGCCATCTTCTCTCGCGTGTTCCGTATCCAGTTCGGGCTCTCCCTCTACGGAGGCGGCCTCGAAGACTGTCAGGCAAACATGCATGTCCTTGCTCTCGACCCTGAAGCTGTACATCCCGACGGTTTCGCCCGGCTCGATATCAAGCGATGTCTCGCCTTTCACCTCTCTTTCGAGAGCCTCTGTCGGCCTCTCTCCTTTCTCGAGCCTTCCTCCTGGCAGGCTCCAGAGAATCTCTCCTTCGACACCGGACCCGACCAGGAGGTACTTCCCGTCCCTCTCGATGAGCGCCTTCACACCCGCGTACATCAGTTCGCCCATAACAACGGAATCTGGCGAAAATTTATGATCCTTGCTGTCAGGACCCGTGACCCGGCAGGAACATTGGTTGATTCGGCGTAAACGTCTGGTATTACTCCCTTTCGATCAACATCTCCACCACGAGCTGTAGCACGTGGACGAAGACGCCCATGAAGGCAACGTAAAGACCAATTCCGTTCAGCAACGGCGTTCCGGGTCTCTCTCTGGTAACGTAGATCTCGTGGATCAGGTAGGTCACGAAGCCGGCCACAGAGAGCAGGAAGGCCAGAAGTATCACTTCATGTGCAAAGCTTCCGACCAGCGAGAGCCCCAGGACCCCGAGGAAAAAGTAGTTCGAGTATCTTCCCCAGGAGGAGAAGTCGTGGCCCGTCCCGTACACGAGCAGCCCGGAGAGTACAGCTATTCCGGTCGTCGCGACACCGGTGATCCCGAGTGCGACCGCCTGGAGGCCTGAACCAAGGTATCCTATTATGCCGGCTCCGAACATGCCGAAGCCAAGCTGCACTAGCCCGGTTCCCGCTGCCGCCTTCGCCTCATCTCCATTTCTCACCGCTCTTCTCGCGATCCAGGTCCCTCCTGTCAGGAGAGCTCCGTAGAGCAGAGGCCCGAGCAGGAAGAAGGTGCCGAACACCAGGTCGTTGATGCCCGCCAGCGGAGTGAAGGCGAAGGCCCACATCACTCCGATGTTGAGCACGATCAGTGCGGTCGCGATCCCAAGGCTCTTTATCTGATTATCTCTGAACATGGTCTCTATTTATGTTGCGAGGGTTATAAGAAGGTCAGTCCGAGCCGTTTTTTGTTCTCGATGTTTGCGGAGCCTTCAGCCTCATCGGGTGAATCTCGTTTCCATTTTATCGAAACGGATCACACCATGAATTAGTTGTATAACTTCCGGCGGTTTAACTGACCCATGGAGCAGAGACAGTTTCCCGGAAATCTGATCGTGGTCGAGGGTCCGGACGGCTCCGGCACCACGACTCAGGCGGAGAGATTGGCTGAAAGACTTGATGCTGTTTATACTGCTGAACCGGGCGCACGCCGTGAAGAAGAGAGCCTGATCGGGGAAAAAGTTGACGAGATGATATCTCAGGAGGGTTACTCTCCGGAGGCGATCGCCCTGGCTTTCGCGGCCGACAGGATGGTGCATGTGGAGGAGAAGATCCTCCCGCTTCTGAAAGAAGGCGAGACCTTGGTCAGCGACCGTTACTACCACTCGTCGCTGGTCTACCAGCCGGCTCTCGGAGCAAACTTCAGATGGGTCAGGAAGATCAACAGGCGGGCAATCGAGCCGGACAAGACCTTTATACTGGACGTATCGGCGAAGACAGGGATGAAACGCACTTACAGCCGTGGAGAGGACGGCGACATCTTTGAGAGCCTGAGCTTCCAGCAGGAGGTCGTTGAGAGATACAGGAGGCTGCCGGAAAGGCTTGAGGAGAGGATTGAGCTGGTTGAGGGCGACAGACCGAGAGAGGAAGTATCCATGGATTTAGTTGGCCGGCTTCCGGATCATATAATTTAAATTGCCGCCTCCACTGAATCTTCTCTAGGATGGTGCAGTTCGAGGAGACCAACGCGGGCGTAAGAAAGAAGGGCGAGTGGAAGGACGTCGCAGAGTTCAGTCGCAAGGTGAAGGAGGTAATGAACGGTTCCGAGGCTGACGGTACATCAGTGAAACGTTTTGGAGACTGGCGTCCCAAAAAGAGAGAGGCTGAAAACGATATGAAGCAGAAGACGATAGAAAAGGCCAGCGTCGAGCCCGAGGAAATCGATAAAGACGAGATAAGACGCGCAGGAGAGAAGGCGAAAGAAGCCGGAGAGAAAGCGGTTTCTGCGGAAGATCCTACCGGAAAGATGAAGGAGGCCTCGAGCTCCGCAGCGAAGCCTTTCTACTCTGGCTTCAAACAGTTCTTCAGCCGGATCGAGAAGCTCGCCTACGACAAGCTAATACTCAGGTCCAGGAGATGGTACTTTGATTCAGAGGATCTGGCAGCTGACATGAAGTCATGCAGGGACGGAGAGTACCAGATGGAAGTCAACGTCCTGGACAGGGAGGAGAGGGAGCGCCTGAGGGAAGAGTTGCAGAATGAATGAGCTGGTTCTGGTACTGGCATTCCTCGCATCGATATTCATGGCTGTCTCCATAGGAGCCGCTACCGTGGCGTCCGCATTCGGTCCGGTGAACTCCGCGAGGTCGGCCAATGTTATGAGATCCGCTCTCCTCGCCGGTTTTTTTGCTCTCGTCGGGGCGATAACTCAGGGGGCAAACACCACGTCGAGGGTAGGTGGTGGAATTATCGGCGGCGAGGTATCAATGGTCCAGGCGACTACCATACTGTTTGTAGCGGCTACCCTGGTGATAATATCTGTCATGGGTGACTACCCGATGCCTACAGCCTTTACAGTAATCGGATCTGTGGTCGGATCGGGCCTTGGATTTGGAAACCCGGTAAAGTGGCGGAGCCTTGCGACTGTCGTGGGTTACTGGGTCCTGGTTCCTGTCCTCGCACTCGGAATGAGCTACCTCGCCGCCAGGATCCTGAGAAGCTTCGTCTCCAGAGAGGACTCCGAGCTGAGGATACAGGCTGCGCTGCTGCTGGCAGGGTGTTACGTGTCCTACACGGCGGGTGCATCCGCAGCAGGGCTTGCGGTCGGACCGATGACTGCTGTTGTCTCTAATCTATCTGCGCTGCTGCTCATGGCCGGCCTTGCCATGTTGCTTGGAGCCTGGATGTACTCTCCCCGGATCATACGGGCGATAAGCTTTGACTACTCCAACATAGGTCCGAGGCGATCCCTCGCGGCTCTTCTGACCTCCGGGCTGCTCGCTCAGGTCGGTGTGTTCATGGGGGTTCCAATCTCCTTCAACGAGGCGATAATCGCCTCTGTGGTCGGGAGCGGGATGGTGGAGGGGAAGTCGAACTCCGATCGGAAAAAGGTAGTCAGGACTGCGGCTGCCTGGACCGGGGCTTTCGTCATTGCGGGCGGAATGAGCTTTATGATCGGCCTTTTGATCTTCTGAAGCTTGGAGATTAATTCCTCTTGAAGATTGCTTATTTTTGACTCTGCCGGTAAAGTCGGTATTGCTTCCGGAAGCAGAGGAAGTACCTGTATATAATTTGAACTTGCTTAGGTGCACATGTCCGACGATGAGGAGGACTTTGACAACTTCGACGGAGTTGACCTAGCACTTGAAGAAGAGACTGCGCCGGAAGATAAGCCGCCCGGGAGGTTGCTAACTGACGGAGGTAGGACCGAAGAAACTCTGGAAGACCGGCACCAGGGCGACAGGGACCGCGGTTTGTTGACGGAAAGGGATAGAGAATATCTCCTGGAAAATGGAGAGGATGAACCTGCAACTCGATACAGAATCAGAAAAAGGGTCAAAAACGCCTTGAGGGACTGGGAACTGGTGGATAGATGTATGGGCGCATCGGACCTCAGGGAGAGCTTCAGACAGTTGTTTGAGGAGGACAGGGACAGTTTCCCGCCGGAAAAGACTCCGTACCAGTACCTGGTTAGCATTGGAACCATGGTATACGAGGCCCTGGATGACACTACAGCAGGGTACGAAAGATTTGTCGAGGACGTGATAACTGAGTACTACAAGAAAAAGGGAATTTCCGAAGATGAGATCGATGTAGGAGTAGATATTGAAGTTCATGGAGACGATGCAGAAACCCACAAGCTTGTATCCGGCCCTGAATCCCACAGGTGTGCTGAAGGATATGAATAGCGTCGAATGTTCATCGTAGACGTTTCCAATGTATTCCTGATCTCCGTGAAAGCCTATAAGGAGGTTGGCTGGTCCTGGTCATCTTCTGGCTTATTATAATGGCCAGTCAGGATGCCCTGATCCCCCTTTGCTCCTGAGATACTCTGATGCAGGGCTCACTTTCAATCTTTGCTCATGGTGAGTTTCGGTTGCTCAACAAGATCGTAGCTCTCGTACTGATGGCCATCACGTTCCAGTATATTCTGTATCCGTGCTGCAGTTCCTAACGGAATCTCCAGGCAGAGTTCCATACCATCGTATTCGCTTTCCGGCGGAGTTACTGCCGGACGAGAAAGGAATTCTTCGGCCCATCCCGGTTCTGACGCACGTTCCAAGTCCTCATACTCCACTGTCGTATTGGTTGCCTTCATTCCGTATCTCTTGGTCTTCTCCAGCCGCCAGAGATTATTCTCGCCTCTCATGAATGCTACAGTGGTTGTTTCGCCTCCTTTGCTGGCGGAATAACTGCTGATTGTTCTTTCGACTCCAAAAGGCGCCTCTCCTACATAAATCTCATTTATTTCTCTTACTCGTGGATCTTCCCTGGTAGCGATCTCTCTCCTCGCTACACGCGGGTTCAAGCGAAGTACAGAATTTCCGCCCTGTGATTCAACTTCGTGATCCTCTAGCTCCGTAAGATGCAGCGGCACACAGTGTCTTTCGTTCCCGAGAGCACCACCTCCTTCCTCCTCTAGCGTCAGTATCCCGTCTGTGAATCCGTGGACGTTCATTACGTTATCGTCTATCTAGAGTAAAAAATATATTAAGCAGTCTATTTTGTTGAACCTACTTATTAATTCTGGGGTTTTGGGCTTTTGTAAAAATCTGGAATTTCTCGATAACAGGAACTCTTCTAATAAACAGGTTTCAGTACGTTCTTTTCTAATATAAAAGCTGTAATCGTTGGGTGGTTATATGAGATTTAAAATTGAAGAAGTGAAGCAACTTCTTGATGGCTTTGAAACAGAGCGGTTATCGGATGCTGTATCTTCGCTCAATAAATCGAATAGCGACCTGCCATACATGTCTTTGAGAAGGGCAGAGCGGTTTCTAGAACTTGATCCGGAAGAATATAAACAGAGTCTGGAACAAGTAACCGAGCCAGAGAAGGAAGCCCTAAAAGGAATACTTGATCCGGAAGAATATGAACGGAGCCTAGAACAACTAACCGGGCCACAGAAGGAAGTTCTAGAAGAGATACTTGATCCAGAACTGAATGATTTATTATCTGATGTAAGAGTAGGAGATATACCGTTTCTTGTCGAGCGTATCAATAATTCTGAGTCGTACTGGGATGCGGTAGAAGAAGTCGAAGAGGACGCGGGCC
This sequence comes from Candidatus Nanohaloarchaea archaeon, assembly GCA_042218495.1. Taxonomy (GTDB): domain Archaea; phylum Nanohalarchaeota; class Nanosalinia; order Nanosalinales; family Nanosalinaceae; genus Nanohalococcus. Next base: position 7,830 of record JBDGRC010000048.1, read on the forward strand.
TGAAATACGATGTTGGAATAAGGATTTCGCGGGATGGTCCGGTTTATACAGTTTCGACATCTCTGAGCAGACCGCT
>JBDGRC010000049.1:0-5846 GCA_042218495.1 Candidatus Nanohaloarchaea archaeon
AGTTCGAGGCCGGCACTCCCAACATTGCCGGCGCTGTCGGGCTGTCGGCCGCTGTTGACTACTTGGAAGACGTAGGTATGCCGGAGATAGAGTCTCACGATCGTGATCTGGCTCAAAAGATGATTGAAGGTCTTTTAGACATAGAAGGAGTCGAGGTGCATTCTCCGGAAGGCGCGACGGTCGTGTCCTTCAGCTGCGGCTTCGCTCACCCGCACGACGTCGCCGAAATACTCAACCAGAACAGCGTCGCGGTCCGAGCCGGCCACCACTGCGCCCAGACGCTGATGGAGAAGCTGGGTGTCAGCGGAACGGTCAGGGCGTCTCCTTACCTTTACAACACGGAGGAAGACGTCGAGAGGCTTGTCGAGGCGGTCCGTGAGGCTCGACAGGTTTTCAAATAATCTGTTTCAGCAACCAGTAAAAAGTTCTGTGGGAAGGATTTTCTATGGATGAGTCGATGTGGAGGAGCGCGTAAGAATTGTGATGTCCAAAGAGATCAGTGAAGGCCTGGAAATCCGTGGAGGAGAGAGGCTATCCGTGGGGCAGGAAAACGGCAGTATATTTATTTCTCGCGAGGTAAGCGCCGAATCACTCAAGGAACTGAAGGGTTGTTTGAAGAGCCCGGAAGTAGAGCCTATGGAAACGAGTGATATGTGGGGGAGGAGCAAGAAGTGTTTGTCGACAGCAATATCTTCTCCTACTTCGACCGATCTGCGCCCGAACACGAACACGACCAGGTGTTCAAAAAGCTGGATGGAGCTGACGAACAAGATCCGGTATGATGTACCGTGAGGAAATACTCGATCTCTACAGGAAGCCTCTGAACGAGGGCTCGCTTGAAGACGCGCTCGAGGCGGAGGGCGAGAACCCGAGCTGCGGCGACTCGACGACCGTCTACGTCGATGTTGAAGACGACGTAGTCGAGGAAATACGGCACGAGACCGACGCGTGCGCAATCGCGACCGCCTCGATATCCATAGCCTCCGACGAACTCGCTGGAAAGGGGGTCGAGGAGGTTCTTAATCTGGAAAAGGACTGGATTATGGATCGGCTCGGTTCCGATATATCTCCGATGCGTGTGAAGTGCGCAGTCCTGGGTCTGAAGACGGTTCAGTCTGCGCTCTCAGATTGATTCTGCCGCCTCTTCGACGGATAGAACGTCGGCATCTGTCTCAACAACGTCAAAGTGTTCTTTGTTTCCTGTTAAAAGTTTTTCAGCGTTCTTCACGTCTGCTGAAGATGCTATGGCAACGTCTGGAACTCGATGGGCTTGCCTCTGCTGTAGAGGTCTGCCATCTTCTTACTTGTCCTTTCTGCGACCGCACCGTTCATCTCGATCCATTCGAACTGTCCCAGTACTCGCCTTGCTTCTTCCACTGTTCCCTTGCGGTGCGCGCCCGTCATTACTCGGCTACGGTTACCGAGCTGATGAGGAACGAGTTTCCTCCTTCGGTTAGCTTTTTCATGAGGGAAACTGTCTGTTCTCTGCCTCTGTCGATGTCGACGATCACCGAACTGTCGAAGAACAGTTTCACTCCATTAAATCCTCTAGCCGGTCCGTCGAATCCGATCGAACCTCTTCTTTAATCTCGTCGAAGTCTTCTGGCAGGAATCCGTCTTTATCCCACGCTTCGGGCTCTTTCTTGGTCACAATAGTCTGGTCACCGCTCACGTTGATTGTGACGATGTCTCCTTCCTTTACGCCGATCTTCTCCATCACTTCCTTCTTGAGGGTGACCTGGCTGCCGCGGGTGACGGATATCCCTGTCGTAGCTATCACTAATTTACTTAGTAACTTAGGCTTGCCGGTGATCTCCCACATAGTCCTTCCGGGTTAAGAAACTTCTCCAGCAAAATAGAGCTATGACACTTGAAGTTGAACAGCTGGAGGTTTCGGTAGAGGACGAGGACATCCTGCGAGGAGTCTCGCTAGAAGTTGAGCCTGGCGAGATTCACGCGATCATGGGGCCGAACGGCTCCGGGAAGTCGACGCTCTGCAAGTCGCTGATGGGGAATCCTGTGTACTCGATCGACGCCGGAAGGATCTTCGTCGACGGCGACGACGTCACGCACGAGGAGACGGACGAGCGCGCCCAGGCTGGACTATTCCTCGCGTTTCAGTATCCGGCTGAAATCTCCGGCATCAAGGTCTCCGAGTTCCTGAAGGAAGCGGTCGACGCCCGCCGTGAACATCGGGGAGAGGATCCAATGCCCCAGAGCGAGTTCAACGAACTGCTCCGCGAAAAACTTGACCTGCTTGACATGGACGAAGAGTACGCCCGCCGGTACCTCAACGAGGGCTTCTCCGGCGGCGAGAAGAAGCGGAACGAGATCCTCCAGATGGCAGTCCTCGATCCGAAGTACGCCGTGCTTGATGAGATAGACTCAGGGCTTGACATCGACGCGCTGAAGGTGGTGGCGAAGGGTATCAAGCAGCTCGCCGACCAGGAACAGGGCATCCTGATGATAACCCACTATCAGCGGATCCTTGATCACGTCGAACCGGACCATGTCCATGTCATGGTTGACGGAGAGATAGTTGAGTCAGGCGGCCCTGAGCTCGCTGAAAGGCTGGAAGACGAGGGCTACGACTGGGCGAAGTAATGCCTTCGGTACCTCGGATGAGTCATCTGCTTGATTGAACCTAGGAGGTCTCGTATCTTGGTTGACCTTTTTCTGCAGGCTTTGAAGGTGAACTCCGAGCGATCAGAGGGCAGCTTTGTGCAGCGCGTTCCGCCAACGCTCTCACGTCTTTAGCAAAATTTTTGTAACCGCTTTCCTGGTTTTCCAGATCGGATTCTGGCAGTCCTGCTGGATAACGCAGTTCTACCGTCCGCTCCGCTTCAGCTCGAATCATTTCAATGTTCTCGGAGTATTTAAGACTTACTTGGGCCTGAGTACCGTCATCTTCCACATACGTCGCCCTGACTTCTCCTCCATTGTCATCCGGATTTCTATCTACTTGTTTGAACCTCGTATCGGTTTCAAGGGCTCCCTCCACTAATACTCCCAGGTCCGGAGGCGCCAACATTAGCCCCTCTGGTGTGTTTTCACTCTGGTTCTCACTCATGAATGCTTGTTGTAACCTAAAGGTTATAAATCTTATCCTTGAGCGGGTTTGACATGAAATTATGGTATTTTCTATCTATCTGGAGATTCAAAAAACAATATTGGAGACATTAAATGGTAACAGACTATTTATTACATGAAAATCCTGCTTTAGTATTTATAGAAAAATTACGCCTCTACACTAGCAGAAATCCTCTAGCCGCGAGCTCAGCAGGTTCTTCGCGGTCTCACGCATCTCTCTGTCGGGATCCTCTGGTATTATCACGTGAGCGTTCCTCCTAGAAGGCTGTATGTACTCGCGGTGCATCGGCTTTACTTGATCGATCCACTGGTCGATGACTGACTGTCTTGTCCGCCCTCTCTCGGAGGTATCTCTGTCAAGCCTTCGAATGAAACGTATGTCGGAGTCAGTCTCCACGTATACGCGCAGATCGGCCCGATGGTTCAGGTTCCGGTCTACCAGTGCGAAGATTCCCTCGAGCACTATAACGTTGGCGCTCTCCGCGGTCTCGAAACCCTTCCTCTCGTGGTTCTCAAAGCTGTAGACAGGCAGTTTGGCTTCTTCTCTCGATCTGAGGTCCTCCAGACACTCCTTCATTAGATTCCAGTCTATGGAGTCCGGATGATCGTAGTTTGCGTCCTCCGGATCGTCGAAGTCCCTGTAGAACCTGTCGGTCGACACCAGTCTGACTTCGCCGTCTATGTCCTCCTTGATTACCTCCGCCAGAGTGGTTTTGCCCGCCCCTGAGCCGCCTCCGATAAAGATCAGTCTGGATTCCATCACCCTAGATTTAGTCTCCAACCTTTAGACTTCTTTCTCCAGTTTCACGAAAAGATGATCCTTCTCGAAGGGCTCGAGTTTTTTCTTTTCAATCACAGTGAGCTCTTCGGAGAGCCTTTCTAGGACCTCCTCGAATATTTCTCCTGCGGGCTCCGCGTTCGAGATCGACCTTGCCTTTATTGCGATAAGGGCGGTCCCCCCGTCTTTTAGAAACCTCCGACAGTTTTTCAGAAGTATCTCGGCCTGATCGCTCTGTGAAACGTCCTGGTACACGACATCGGCTTCTTTCACGAACTCTCCGTATTCCCCAGGATTTCTGGCGTCCGCGATGACCGGGGCGATGTTTTCCCGGCTCTCCGCCATCTCAACCAGCTTTCTGGCTACCGTTTCCGAGTATTCGACCGCCACGATGAAGCCTTCCGATGCAATATCCGATAGGTGGGACACGGTGGTCCCGGATGCTGCTCCTAGGTACAGGATCTCGTCTTCCTCCTCTATGCCTAGTTCGAGTCCCTTCTCAACGGCTGCCGCTGCCTTGGATCTTTCCAGAATCCATTCCCTGTACTCGTCTCCGCATATCTCCATCAGGTTCTCGCCGTAAACTTTGTCTCCCGGTGCCGCGTTTTCGGTAAGGAGCTTCCCGTCATGCCTATAGATTCCGGCCTGTATTTCTTCCACACACTGGTCTTGGTCGCAACGGTTGTAAGGGTTGCTCTTGGAACTTCGGCATGAGCGAGTACAAGGTTTCAGCTGACGCCCTGGTGGAGAAGGATGGGGAGTACCTCATGGTTCAGGAAGGCAAGGAGCACGTGGATGGAACGTGGAGCATGCCAGGAGGAGGGCTCGAAGGTCTTGAAAATCCTGCTGAAGCTGTAAGGAGGGAACTCAGGGAAGAAACCGGTCTCGAGACAAAGTCTGTAGACGGATTAATCGGCGTATACTATTCCCGTTCGGAGACGGACGGAGGGCCTGTACTGGTCATGGTCTTCAGTTGCGGGGTAGAAGACGGCGATCCGGAGCCGATGACAGCATACCAGGACGAGGTCAGAGGCGCCAGGTTCTTCTCCGAGAAGGAGATAGAGTATCTGGAACTCAGGAATGATATTATAGAAAGAGCTATCGAAGACAGGGTTCAGCGAACCCCGTTGGATCCCGGAGTCATCTCAAAATTCATGCATCCTCACAGGGAAGACGAGCCTTCTCCGCAGGTGTCGAATCATGAGGACTGAGTATCACCCTGTCGCATCGTTTCTGGTGAAGACACCCGATGGCTACGTGGCTATACGGGAGGGCAAGGACTGTTGCATGGGAGAGTGGGGTCTGCCCCAGGGCACCGTCGAGAGAGGCGAGACGGTAATCGAGGCCGCCAGAAGGAAGGCTGGAACGGAAGCCGGTATTGAAGCCGTTCCGGAGGCATTCTGCGGTGTTTTTCAGGATTCTGATCACGAATCCGGTTCGGAAGTATTCGTCGTGGTTCTGTCGGCTGAGATCGTTTGCGTCGATCCCGACGCGAGCGGCGATGAGTCTGTAATGGAGGCAGCGCTATTGGAAGAGGAAGAGTTCCTTGATAGGAACATGAGGTTTGAATACGTCAGGGAGGCGATTAAAAACCACGAAGCCGGCATTAAAGCGCCCTTGGAGCTTTTTCAGGACTTCAGGTAGTTAACTCTAGTGCTTTCATTGCAGCTGCCCTGAGGTTCTCGGGCGCGTCCAGGTCATCGATTTCGGTAGTTGAGAACCATTCCTGGCCATCGTGCTCGTGTTCATGCGTAGCTTCGACCTTCTCGATCGGACGGGCTACGAACTGCATGTCGCAGTGCCAGTGTCCTTCTTCAATCCTGTGAAGGTTGATGTTGAAAGGTCTGGGGACGTCCTTTGAATTCTCGCCGTATTCGTGGTCTGGAACGAATTGTTCCAGTATCTCTACTCTCCAGCCTGTCTCCTCCCTCGTCTCTCGTAAAGCGGTCTGGTGAGGTAGCTCGCCTTCCTCTACATG
>JBDGRC010000049.1:5946-7298 GCA_042218495.1 Candidatus Nanohaloarchaea archaeon
CCTTTCTCTTTTTCGCCGTAGTAATCCAGCCGGGCGGCTATCGCCGCTTTGTTCGCGAGGAAACGCGCCATCTTGCCCCTCTCTTCCTCTGGAAGGTCGGAGACGAACTCGTGTTCGAATATCACGCCGTGCTTCGGCGCCGATCCTTCTCCTCTGAGGTGCCTGAAAAGCGCTGTTTCTGCACCCAGCGTCTGTATCGTTGAGGCCGGCTGCTTCGCCAGCGATTCCAGGTCTCCCTCAGCCGATATAATTTTTGCCGCGAGCATCTCTCCCAGCAGATCGGAAAGGTTCGGGGCCAGTTCTCTGACAGAGCTCCTGATGAACTCCTCGAGTTGCTCAATCGTTTCCAGCGTTGTGGACAGCGATTTGAGGGAGCTTTCGAGCGCCCTGATCTCCTTTTTCCTGATATGCTTTCCTTTGGAATCCTCGGCAAGGTCTTCAAACCTTTTGATATCTTCCCTCTTAACCTCGCCCTCCAGCACCTCAACCAGCTCCCGGTCGTCTTCGATCCGTTCTGTGAGCTCGGTGAAATGTATACTGTACCAGTCCCTGAAGGATTCTGCTTCCTCACTGAAGCTTCTTTTAAGAGAGTCGAGTTGGCTCAGCGCCTTTCTGACGTGGAGCTCGGGATCTGCCTTCTCTCGGAGTTGCTTCCTCGATTGCTCGAGGGCTTTCTCCCGTCTCCGATCACTCATTGGCTCCGTGAATACCCATCATTATCCTCTTGGCCTCTATCTCCTCTTCGGCCCTGTTCAGCTCTTCCGCCACCTGCTCGGCTGTAGAATCTGTTTTCTGCATGATCAGTCTCTCCTCCCACCGAGAGAACTTGCTCCAGTCTTCGATATCCTCCATCTTATCGTGCAGCTCCGATCCTTTCTGGAGAAACCTCTCCAGCTCCTCGTTGCTCATAGAACTCGCGTTCTCTGCCAGGTGCTCGATCTCCCGGGGGTCCCAGGCAAACGGTATCTTGCTCTCTGATTCTCTTTCTGCCCTTTCTTCGAGTCTCTTCTTGTCTTCGCTGATACCTTCAACTTCGCTTACCTCGCTTTCGACCATCTTCTTCGCCCTTTCTCGCAGCTCCGGCTCAAAAACCTCAGGTTCCATGTTGTCCCATTGTTTCCGAAAGTTGAAAACTGTGGACGACTCCGAGCTGTTTAAGAAGCTAACTTAGAAACTTCTGACCGTGAGCCTATGGACCTGGACTCAGGTCCGGACAGGCGGCGATGGTCCAGTGGCTAAGACCCCGGCCTTCCAAACCCTCCGTTCCGAGAGGAACAGGGTCCGAGGAAAGCGCTGCTCTCCGAAGAAGCCAGCCGGTGACCCGGGTTCAAATCCCGGTCGCCGCATATAAG
>JBDGRC010000005.1:0-12659 GCA_042218495.1 Candidatus Nanohaloarchaea archaeon
TTAAACATTTGCCAGGACCTGATCCACAACTGCTAAAAGAATCTCCCGACACAGGTTGAACACGATGCCAGCCATACCTGCAACGCCCGACACACCGGCCATCCCGGAAGACCTGACGTCACCGGAGGAAGAGGACTCCTCCGACTCGTTGACAGAGTGGAAGGCAGCTACAGCAGCACTCGGACTGGGAATAGCGGGGAGAGTCGCCCTCCAGGGATTCCCGAGCATCGAGACGGTGACACCGCTGGCTATCGCTTCAGGATACTACCTCGGCTGGAAGAAAGGACTCTACACCGGCGCCGCAGGATTCTTTCTCTCCAACTTCCTTGTCTGGGGAGGACAGGGTCCGTGGACGGTTTTCCAGGTGCTCGCCGCAGGATCCGCAGGAATGACAGGAGCGATCTTTTCAAGTCTCCGTAGAGGCAGATACACGTTTTTCTCGTCTATAGTATCAGGTATACTGGCCTATGAAATCGTGATAAACCTCGGATCGATGCTCTACACGCCGTGGGCATGGGCTTCGCCTGTCACGTACCTTGCGGCCTCAGTACCGTTCGCATTGATCCATCTGATTAGCTCTGTAGGATTTGGAGGTGTAATATATGGCTTCGACAGCAGCCTTGAGAGGATTGGCGGATGAAGTCAACTCCCGGTTCGTCTTGGCCGGGCTGGCACTTGTAGTCTCGCTGATGATCGGTCTCCAGTTCCAGGCGATGCAGGAGATCCGGACAGAGAACGCGACCTCCAGGATACAGGTAGATCTGGAGATCAGGTCTCCGGATGAAAACCTCTCAGAAGAGGTATCGGTCGCGAACGGTTCCACTGTTCTGGAAGCCCTGAACTCCACTTACAGAGTGGATTACAGGAAGAGCTCGATGGGCTACTACATAACCTCTATAAAAAACATCTCATCGAACAGCACGCACTTCTGGCTCTACTTCGTCGAAAACAGGACGCCGTCAGTAGGAGTGGGACAGTACGAGCTGATTAACTCTTCCAACGTCACTTTCAGGCTCCTGACCGCTAACGAATCAGAGAAATACATGAAATAGGATGTTGAAGGTAGAGTCCTAGCGGCCTCGAGCCTTCATAGCCTCCACTATCTTCCTCGCTGCTATGATATAGGCTGCATCCCTGCCGTACAGGTTTTCCTCCTCGCTGAGCGCCCTGAACTCTCCGTAGGCGCCCTGGATCGTGTCCTTCAGCTTTTCCAGGACTCTATCGCGGTCCCAGTAGTCGCCTGAACGGTTCTGAACCCATTCATAGTATGATACCGTGACGCCGCCCGAGTTCGCCAGTACGTCCGGGATCATCTCCACGTTCCGGTCTTCCAGGATTTCATCCGCTTTACTTGTCGTAGGTCCGTTGGCGATCTCCACGATGTAGTCGGCGGAGATCTCCTCTGCGTTGTCCTCCGTGATGACGCCCTCGATCGCTGCAGGGATCAGAAAGTCGACATCCAGCTCCAGGAGCTCCTCGTTACCGATCTCCGTCCCTGCAGGACAGACCTCTCCCTGATCTCTTTCACATTCCACGAGTTCGTCGTAGCCGAGACCGCTTTCCCTGTACGTGGCTCCCGAGGAGTCAGATACTGCGACCACGTTCACACCCATCTCGTCCAATTTTTCTACAGCGGGACGAGCTGCGTTGCCGAACCCCTGGACGGCAGCTGTAAGATCCTCTGCTTCAAGTTTTTCCTCTTTTATTATCTTTTCGATGACGTAAGCGGCTCCATAGCCGGTGGCCTCGGCTCTACCCTTTGATCCGAAGGCTTCAACCGGCTTGCCTGTTATAACTCCTGGTATATCCTCCCTGTTGTCCTCGCTGTACTCATCCATCATCCAGGCCATATGCTTCCCCGAGGTGTTCATATCGGGTGCCGGTACATCTTTCTTCTCGCCGATGAAGTCGGCTACAGCATCGATGTAGTTCCTGGAGAGCTTTTCCTCCTCGGATTCGCTGAGCTCGTCCGGGTCGACGACAACTCCTCCTTTCGCGCCACCGAACGGGATATCCGCGATCGCGCACTTCAGGCTCATCCACAGGCTTAGCGCCTTGACCTCGTCCTCGTTCACGTCCTCGGAGAACCTGATACCTCCTTTCCCAGGTCCTCTTACCGTCGAGTGCTGTGAGCGGTACCCCTTGAACATCCGGGTTTCGCCGTTATCCATTTCCACCGAAAAATTGACTTCAACGAACCTCTCAGGGTCCTCCAGTCGCTCATAGAACTCTTCCTCGTCGATTTTATCCAGTGCGTCCTTCAAGTTTTTCTTAGCGTCCTCAAGCTCCGACATAATACATCGTAATACTCCCGGAGTTTTTAGCCGTTTTGGTACCCGAAAGGTAAGCAGATTACTTAACCCTCGAGCCGCAAGAGCATCCCGTGAAGATCCGGCAGAAAATTTCACGGCTCTCTGGGAGAAGAGACAGAGTGGCGCTCTACGGACTGGCCTCTCTGATACTGGTCGCCGGAGTTTCGAAATTTTTCCGGCCTGGCGTCTGGGCCGCCTACGAACCCGTATTCGTCACAAAGCTCTCACCTGTTTCCGCGACGACACATATGTACGTAGCGGGCTTCATAGAGTCTTTTGCCGGGATACTGCTGTTCCTGAGAAAGAGAATCCTCGCTGTCTCCACTTTTCTCACTTTCTGGCTTCTCGCCATCACTATAGGAGTACTCAGTCTGGGTTTCTGGAGCATCGCGCTGAGGGACGTGGCGTGGGTGATCCTCGCAGCCTTCGTGGCCCTGAACGCGTATGAATCGGAAGAAAATTAAGCGTACACAGGAAAAATTTCTCCACATGGAGGAACTCAGAATAGCGCTCCTCGCCGATTTCCACTACGGATACCCGGAAGACGAGGAGATGGAGAAGTACCTTGTTCCCGCAGTCGAAAACATGATCGAAGAAGTCAATGAATTTGAACCTGACGTCGTGATCTCTCTGGGAGATTTCATCCAGCACTCCAGCAGGAAAACAGACCTGGAAAGGCTGGAAAAAGCTGGAGAACTCCTCGACCAGGCAGAGGCGCCGGTTTACGCGATTCCCGGCAACCACGACCCGATGACGGTCTCAAAGGAGGAAGTCATGGAGAAGATCAGCGTGGAAAACCAGGAAACCTACTTCTCCCTCGAGCTTGATGAAAGAAAGCTGATCTTCGTCGACACCATCGCACAGATCGACGATATCTACGGGGCAGGACTCATCGGAAGCGAACAGAGAGAATGGCTTGAAGAAGAGATGGAAACCGGAAAAGAAGTCCTGATCTTCTCCCACCACCTGCTCCACCACCGCAATCTCGAAGGCAACTGGTACTTCGACGACAAGCCGGAGCTCGCCGCGGCGATAGACAAGAAAAACTTCCAGAAGATCGCGGGCGAAAAACCTAGAGCAGTTTTCTCGGCGCACATCCACGAGGCGGGAGCAGAGGAGTTCAACGAAGTACCTCACTTCACGACACCAGGGATGGACAAGTACAACCCGCCGGAAAGCTTCGAGGAAAACCACGCACTGGTAACGGTAACGGACGGAGAAATCAAGTTCGAGACACAGGGCGAGACCTACAGAAGCGAGTGAAAAACCATGAGAGCAGCCATAATCTCTGATATTCACTTACTTGAGGAGAACAGGGAGGAAGCACTTGAGAAACTCGAAGAAACGGTCGAGAGGATAGACGAGGAAAACCCGGATCTCGTCATTGTACTCGGCGACATGATCGGAGGAGCTGTGACCACGGGTAAAGAGGCGCCGGAGGAGACAGAAGGGGTGGAAGAGCTCAGAGAGGTCCGTGACAGGGTTGAAAGGATCGAAGCCGAAACCCTGTATCTCCTCGGGAACCATGAGCAGGATATCGATAAACAGGAGTTCTCAGAGGTCTTCGGACAGGAAAAACACGGCCTGAAGCAGGTCGGAGGAGAGAACTTCATCTACCTGGACTCCTCGGCGCCGGAACTGTCCGGTTCGAGAGGCCAGATATCCAGGGAGCAGCTGGAGTTCCTCGACGAAAAGCTTGAAGAGCTAGAGGACGTTTTCCTCGTGATACACCATCCAGTACATTTCCGAGACCTTTCACACAGCGTTTTCTGGGACGTCTACCCGGAGAGGGCTTTCTGCGGCAACAAGAAGGAGATCAACAACGTCTTGGAGAAGCATGAGGGTGTGAGAGCGGTCTTTAACGCCCATATTCATGACTTGAATCTTACCGAGTTCAAGGACAACGCACATTTCACCAATCCGCCTTTCATCTCTGAATCGCGGGAGGAAGGATTCTACGAGTACTTCACGGTGGCGGAGATAGATGAATCTGTTGACCTGAAGGTTTTCCGGGGAGAAGAACTCGAAAAAAGTTACTAGATTTAGAAAATCTTCTCGAGTTCAGCGATAGAATCAATTACGTGGTCGGGTGAAATGTCCGAGTTTTCGATTTCCTTCCTGTCCGTGACTCCTGAGAGCACAAGGACGGTTTCCATACCGTTCTCGTTACCCATGACTATATCAGTGTTCAGCCTGTCGCCTATCATCATGCAGTCCTCCGGAGAGATATTTTTCATACCTGTAACGGTTTCCACGGCGTTCCTCGAAGGCTTGCCAATTATTTCCGCTTCTTTTCCGGTCATCGTCTCCACTGCTTCGATTATCGTGCCTGCTCCCGGAATCTCGCCGATTTCTCCTGGAATCGTCTCGTCAGGATTTGTTCCGAAAACTTTTGTGTCGTCCCTTACCCCCTGAAGAACTTCCTTTAGATCTTCGTATGTTAGGTCGTGCTTGTTGGAAACTACTAAGATTTCAGGTTCGCTGCAGCTTTCCACGACTGCGATATCCTGGTTTCTCAGCTCGTCTTTCAGGTCTTCTTCTCCAAGCACAAAGACTTTTGCATCCGGAAAATTCTGGCGGATGTACTTCGATGTAAGCCAGCCCGAGGTCACCACGTCCTCGCTCGAAGCATCGATACCCATCTCCTCCAGCTTTCGGCTGTAGGATTCTCTCTTCGTCCCGGCGTAGTTCGTCAGGAAAAACTTCTCTACACCTTTTTCATCAAGAAGTTCAAGCGCCTGATTCACTCCGTCTATTGGAGAATTCCCTGTGTAAACGGTCCCGTCCATGTCGATGAGTGCGAGTTCGCGTGACATAATTAGAGAATCTTTTTGGAGGTTGAAGAAAGGATAGGCATCTTCAGGAATTTTAAATGCATTGCAGTCAATGATTACACTTGGTATTACCAGCTGATTCGGTTCTAGAGTCTGTAGACAGGATTAGAAAAGAGGTAACAAATCTAGAGGAGGAAGAGGGTAAAGAAGAAAGTAGCTTCGACACGGTTAGACAGCAGTTAGAGAAAATTGAGAAGGAAGCCAAGCAATATGAAGGAGAAGGACTCCCTGAAGAAGCTGAGGCCCAGATAGAGCAGGAAATGGAGCAGGTAAGAGAGGAAGTAGATCGGATCAGACAGCAGCATGAACAGGAAGAGAAACAGATCAAGGAAGTTGAGTCAGAGATAGGGGAGCTTGAGCAGATGCTGGACAAGGATCTCTAGAGCGCGATTACATTTAGGATTCCTCTTTAACTATAGAGAAGGGCGGAGGGCGGGATTTGAACCCGCGTCCCGACCGCCACAAGGTCGGAGTATAGACCAGCTAACCTACCTCCACCAAACTTTCAAGCTAAGTTTGATCCGCAACAACTTAAGTTGTTGCTGAGAGCAGATTTTCCTTAGATCTGCGTCAAGCTGGAGGCGCGCTTAACACGCCTCTCGGAAGAGATATGACTGGGAAGTTTTTAATTAGTGAGTCGGACCTTTCTCTGGACGTCTTTCGTGGTGGAAGATTTTTGAGTCTCGGCCTTTAACGCTTCTACAGAGGTAGATGGAAAGATGACTGAGCACTATCAAGAATTCGAGGACAAGGTGAAAACACTGAATACTATCGGGCAGGTCAGAAGTCTTCTGCACTGGGATCAACAGGTTATGATGCCGGAAGAAGGTATCAAGGCGCGTTCCAGGCAGAACTCGGAGCTGGCGAAAATTTACCATCAGAAGATTACTGAAGACAGGCTTGGAGAACTTATACAGGTTATAGACTCTGGAGAGCTGGAGAAAGAGCAGAAAGCTAATCTGCGCGAAGTTGGAAGGGAGCATGAAAGAGCTGTGAAGGTTCCGGAGGAACTCGAGGAGAAGATTTCGGAGAAACAGTCGACAACTGTCAGTAAATGGGAGATAGCTAAGGAGGAAGAGGATTTCTCGATTGTCGCTCCACATCTGGGGGATCTCGTGGAACTGAAGCGCAGGTACGCCGATGAGATAGATTCAAGCAGGGAGCCTTATCAGGTCCTTTTCGACGACTTCGAGCCTTACATCGATTTCGAGACGATGGAGAGGATCATGGAGAAGCTCAAGAGAGAGCTTACCGATCTTGTGGAGGAGATCCGTGAAGCCGATGATATGGATGGAGAGGCGCTTTCAGGGGACTTTCCTGAAGAAGGTCAGAGGGAGATCTCTGAGAGAGTAGTGGATCTTTTGGGCTTCGACAGGGACAGAGGGAGATTTGACGTCTCCACTCACCCGTTCACAAGCGAGGGCAACACCTACGACACGCGGATGACTACTCGTTTCGACGAGGAAAACCTTGCAGAGAGCATCTCGGCGACAGTACACGAGACCGGGCACGCGCTTTATGGACAGGGGCTTCCGGACGAGCTTTTCGCGACACATGCCGGAAAGGCTCGAGACTTCAGTGTTCATGAGTCCCAGTCCCGTCTATGGGAGAACCACGTTGGTAAATCGGTCGAGTTCTGGGAAAATATTCTACCTGAACTGAAGGAGATCTTTCCGGAGCAGATGGAAGATGTATCGCCTGAAGACTGTTACAGGGCGATCAACAGGGTTGATCCGGAGAACCTGATCAGGATCAACGCGGACGAGGTGACGTACCACCTGCATATCATAATCAGGTTCGAGCTGGAGAGGAAGCTGATAAACGGAGAGCTTGAGGTCGAGGATCTTCCTGAGGAGTGGAACAGGAGATACGAGAAGTATCTCGGTGTCGAACCAGGGAACGACGCTGAAGGCGTGATGCAGGACATCCACTGGTACCAGGGAAGCTTCGGCTACTTCACTACCTACTCTCTTGGAAGCGTCCTCGCTGCCCAGATCTACAGGAAAGCTGAGGAGGAGATAGAAAATCTTGATGAGAAGATAAGAGAGGGCGAGCTCTCGCCTCTGCGTGAATGGCTGAGAGAGGAGATCCACCAGAAGGGATGTATCTACAGGACCGGCGAACTCGTCGAACAGGCCACAGGCGAACAGCCAACGGCTGACTACTTCCTGGAGTACATCAGGCAGAAGTACGAGGATCTCTACAGTCTGTAAAAAGTATACCGGGAAGCCCGGCGAAAAAAGAGGCGTCAGTGGGTGTTCGTGTCATCATCCCGGTTATCCCGGATCAGACGATGTCTTGCCTCATCATCCACTCAAGTCTTTCCTCTCTATTCTTTTAACCCGGACGGGCCGAAGAGATTTATCCGTGGCCCGACAAGGAAAGAGATGTGAGAGTATTCGTAACCGGCGCCGCAAACGGCATAGGGAAAGCCACGGTCGAGAGACTTGTAAAGAGAAACCACAAGGTAATAGCCTACGATATCGACGGAGAAGCACTTGAAGAACTTCCCGAGGAAGTCGAGACCTACCAGGGCGACGTCCGAGACAGAGACCGCCTAGAAGAGGTAGTAAAGCAGGAAATCTTCGGTGTACTTGTAAACTGCGCAGGATTCCAGGAACAGGGATCAGTAGAGGAAATGCCGGTCGAGAAATTTGAGAAACATATGGAAACAAATTTCTATGGAACACTGAACGCCGTAAAAGCGGCGCTGCCGATGATCAGGGAGAGAGATGGAAAGATCATCAATGTTTCCTCTATAGCCGGAAAGTCTACTGTGCCTTTCCTGGGAGCCTATTCATCCTCCAAACACGCGGTAGAAGCTCTTTCAGACACACTGAGGATGGAGCTTAGGGACGACCGAGTCAATGTAGTCTTGATAGAGCCGGGACCGATAAAGACAGGGTTCAACGAGAGAGCTGAGGATGCACTCGAAAAATATCTTCCAGATTCAAGGTACGCTGAAAAATACAGGAAGCGCATGGAGGCAAAGAACTCGGGCGCTGAACCTGAAAAAGCTGCAGGAGTGATTGCCGGAGCAGTTGAGGCCCATAGACCAAAGGCCAGATACACTGTCACTGCCCAGGCATTCTTCATCTCGAAGCTGAAACCTTTGATACCTGAAAAAATCTACGATTTCCTGGCATCACGGTACTGAAGAATTAAGTCCGATTTCTAGAAGGATATCAAGAGCTACAGTCCTAGAGTATTTTTCTGTTTATGGGCATTACACTATAGACTCCTAGAAATCTGTCCAGTTCTCGACTTTTTCCTCTGCCTTTCTTACTGCCGGATGCTCTCCGAGCTTCTCCCTCGCGATCTGGCCGACATTTGAGCTATCTGAAAGATGCAGAACATCGAGCATCGCTCTTGGACTGCCCTGGTTCAGTTTCCTCAGACTGTCGCCGTCCATCTGGCCCAGATCATCCATAAGCTGGTCGTATCTCTCGTTGTCTGCATTGTACATCAGATGCGTCATGAAGTCTCTTCTCCAGCGGTTGGGCGCGACTTTTTCCTTCCATCGCCTGTCGTACCTTTCCATCTGTTCCGCTGAAGTATCTGCCTCTCCGCCGCTTTTCTTCGGGCCGAGGGCTTCCAGGGCGGTTATACCTGCTTGCTTGCCTGATTTCATACCCACGTCGATGCCTTCGCCCCATACAGGGTCGATGGTTGAAACCGTGTCTCCTACACCCATCACTCCTTCAGCGCTGACGTTCTCCGGCATCTGGATATGCGCTGATCCCTGGTGAGGCTCAAGGGGATCTATATCGTCCCTGTCGTCGACTTCAGGGAATCTCGGGTCTTCGACTATCCAGTTCTCCAGGCTGTCAAGAATGTTGAAGTCCTCACCGCCGTACTCGTGGTGGGCGTCGTTGTCTATATAGCAGAGCCCGACTTTTGCCGTGTCTTCTCCTGTGTGGAATATCCATGAGTAGCCGCCGGGAGCGATATCGTGGTCAAGCCTCAGCATCATCGCGTCCGTCAGATCTGCGTAGCCTTCAGCGTCAGGTTCGACGCCGTCTATCAGGTACTCCCAGCCTACCGCCCGCTTCTCCGGATCCAGATCGATGAAACCGACCTCGTCGTCCTGAGCTATCGGC
This sequence comes from Candidatus Nanohaloarchaea archaeon, assembly GCA_042218495.1. Lineage (GTDB taxonomy): Archaea > Nanohalarchaeota > Nanosalinia > Nanosalinales > Nanosalinaceae > Nanohalococcus. The sequence continues at coordinate 9,247 of JBDGRC010000005.1, forward strand.
GCGCTCGGACCTGTCGCATCGATCACGATGTCCCCGTAAATCTCCTGATCTCCGTTGTACTGTACTCCCTGGATAGAGCCCTGCTCGTCGGTAATCGGGCCTGTGACGTGAGAGTCGAAAAGATATTCTGCTCCCTTCTCCTGTCCCTGCTCCGCCATGTACTCCTTGAAATCCCCGAAATCCAGGACTGAACCCGTCTTCTCCTGCGTGTAGTGGTTGTCCGGTGACTCCAGTACCACGCTGTCAGTATTATTCATAACTACGTCTTCCGGTATGTAGAAATCGCCTGTCATCCTCGGGAAAGTCCCGGCCGTAGACTTGTTGCTCTGCGCCGGGAACTCGGCCTCTCCCTCGGACTCAAGAACCGCTACATCCCATCCTCTCGAAGCCACAGTCCTCGCAGCTTCCGAACCTGCAGGACCCGCACCCGCTATAATAACGTCGTATTCTCTACTCATAACCTATAATCCGGACAGGAATGTTAAATTCGTGAACCACCACGGAAGATTATTTCAACCGCCTTGAGAGATTAAATCATACAAATGAAATCTGACAAGTGGAAATTTCTGGCAGTACTTGGAATCCTTCTGATGGTTGCAGCTGCACCAGCAGTTGCTCAGAACAGTACGGATGACGATGATATAGAGGAACCTGAACAGCCTGAAGAGGAGGAAGAGGAGACTGACCAAAAAGAAACCGAAGACGAAGATCCGGGAGAATCTTCAGAAGCACCGTCTTCCGGCGAGGAAGAGGAAGAGCAGGAAAACGAGACCGAAGAGGAGAGTGATTCAGAGCTGGACGGAACAGACAACAGCACGGAGATGACGGTCTCGAAGAGCTCGGCCGAAGAGACAGCAAGAAACGCACTTTCCTCAAGGAACTGGGTTCTTGAAGAATCCAGCACGCACGAGGAAGACGGCTACTACCGTTTCCGCTTCACCCTGGACTCAGAAACGAACTCAGGTGAAGCAGAGGTACGAGTAGACGGCTCATCAGGAGAGATCTTTGAACTCGAAGAGGAAACAGAGAACGAGACAGAGAAACCGGAAAACGAAACAGAAACCAACGAAACCGTGTTCGAGAAAGAGCCAGTACAGAATCTTGAAGAAGCAAGAGAAAGGATCCAGGAACTCCGTGAAAAGATTAGTGAGCTGAAGGAAAAGGTTAGAGAGCTTAACTCAGAGAGTTCTGAAGGAGAACTTCCCGAACAGGCTAGTGAAAGAGCTGAAGAAGCGAGAGAACAGAGTTCAGAGACAGAAGTAGAGAGAAACGGAACAGAAGTGGAAGTTGAGAAAGACGGAGAGGGAACTGAAGTTGAGGTAGAGGCCGAAAACGGAACAGAGGTCGAAGCAGAAACCTCGGGAGGATCAGCTCCACGGCAGGCACCGGGAAACAGCTCGCAAAGACCAAACTTCGTTACAGAGATTCTGAACGGAATCTTCGGATAAACTTACCTACATTTTTCTTTATTTTTCTTGACTTTTCAGGACCAGAATTTCAGGATGAGAAGCGGTATAATTCCTGTTTTTCTTTTAATTCGAACTCGATCCTGTAGAAACCTTAAGAGGAAAAAGAAAGGTTTTTCAGGCCACGGTGACTGTTGTGGCCATTCCGGGATGCAGGGTGCAGACTACCTGGTAGGTGCCTGATTCAGAGAACGCGAGCTTTACTGACTCTCCTGCTGCCACTCTCTTGTTAATTTCTGCGGACTTGATAGTCACTGTATGGGCGTACTGATCCCTGTTCACAAACTTCACAACGGTTCCTGCTTGGATCTGCGGAGATGACTGGAACTTGATGTTTTCCATCTCTACTGTTACGTCGGCCGTAGCTGAGACTACTTTTACGGCAGCGGTTGAACCAGCAGAACCTGGGGTTGAGGTCTGCTGCTGTTCCTGCTGTGACTGACCTGTCTGCGGGCTCTCTGGTTGATTCTCCTGAGGAGACGCCGTCTGACCTGTCGAACCGGTCATCGTAAGCGCCAGGACACCTACAGCCAGAACTGCGATGCCTGCGATCCCGAGTGCCTTGTTCTGATCGACATCGAAGTCCTTGTCCATATTGGATAAAATAGGGATAAGAGGGGAAAAAAGTTTGGATAGAAGCTCTATATCTTCAGCGATCTATTTCGCTGTACTCTTCCTCTCTAGGGCCTTTTTCACGTGCTTCACGTTCCTCCTCTGGCTCCATCTCCGGTTCCTGGTTCGTCATCGACATGTCGATATCCTCCAGTACGGACTCCAGCTCCAGCGCAGTATTCTCGAAACTTTCTCCATCTTCAAGCTTATTCCGGAGCCGCTCGGTCATATCCTCCAGAGCCTCCAGATGCTGTTCCTCAAGTCTCGGCATGTCAAGAGCTTCTTCCGCCCTTTCAAGGATGTCCTCGGCCTCGGCTCTACTGACCTCGGTCATAAACATGAAAACACTGCCCGGACCTGAAAAACCTGGCGGTTTTCGGCAGTCTCAAAAGAACTAGGATCTCATGTAGGACTATGAAACTTTCAAGCACCGAATTTGAAGACGGCGGAGAACTCCCGGAGAAAACAGGATACTTGGGAGAAAACGTCAACCCGGAACTTGTGATCAAGGAAGTTCCGGAGGAAGCGGAGTCTCTAGCACTGATCTACGAAGACCCGGACGCGGTGGAAGCAGCTGGAAAGATCTGGCTTCACTGGCTCACATGGAACATCTCGCCGGGTGAGGAGAAAATCGAGGCAGGAGAATCGCCAGGTATTGAAGGAGAGACCGATTTCCCTGAGCCGGGCTATAATGGACCAAACCCGCCGGACGGCGAACACGCGCTAAGGTTCAAGCTCTACGCGCTCGACACCGAACTTGACCTCGAAGAAGGAACAGGGAGAGAAGAATTTGAAGAGGCTATCGAAGGCCATGTGCTTGAAAAAGCAGAACTCGAGGCAAGATGGACGCACGAGCACCAGACCAGAGACGAGTAGCAAAAAACACTTCACAGTTCCTCATGAATTATTCTCTATGACCGACTTACAGGAGAGAAAGCGCATCTTCCGGATGGCACGGGACATACCGTTCAGGACACCGCTTTCTTTGGAGGAACAGGGATACGCCTGAGTCGCCAAACCTGAAATTCTGGACAGGATGCTACAGACACTAGGACTTGAAACCAGGCACAGGATCACGAAGTTCCGCTGGGAGGACCATGATATACCAGAAAAAATCCTCAGGCACACTCATGAAGACCCGGAGACCCACGAATACCTCGAGATAAAAATCCCGGAGGTCGGCGAATGGGTCGAAGTCGATCCGACCTGGGACTCAAGAATCCAGCACCAAAGTTTCCCGACACTTGAATGGGACGGAAAAACAGGTACAGGATTAGGGGTCGAGCCCATCGAAAAACTCTCATTGGAGGAGAGCCGCGAATTCATCGAGCAGGA
>JBDGRC010000050.1:0-2203 GCA_042218495.1 Candidatus Nanohaloarchaea archaeon
GGCGTCGAGTACCGTGTCGGAAGGCAGAACTTCGAAGACGAGCCTGCCGTTGCGGTGGCCAAGGCTGCTGCCGTGAGGAACCCTCATGTCATCAGAGAAGTCTTCCAAGAAAGAGAAATAGATCCGGGAGACAGAAGCACGGTCCCTGATGTTCATGAAGACGAGTACTGGGAGGAAGTGATGGCAGAAGTATACAGCCACGAAGACGTTTTACAGACTGCGAGGGAGCAGGGAGGCAAGTACTTCGAAGACTTCGTGGGTTACGCAGAAAACTCGCTTGAAGGATTTGAACTGGAATCCCGGGAGGCCGAGGAGGTGACCTGAGGATGGCGTCCATGAAAACTCTGGAGCTGGCCAAGGAGCTGATGGCGTTCGATACGGTCTCGCCGGTAGAGAACGTGGAACCGTTAGAGTTCCTGAAGCTTTACCTCGAGGACCACGTAGTCGGGGCAGAAATTCATGACTTTGGTGGCGTGAAGAACTTGACCGCGCACATAGATGGCCAAGGGCCTCACGTCTGCCTTAACGGCCACATGGACGTCGTGCCGCCCGGCAGCAACTGGAGCGTCACTGATCCTTTCAGGCCACGCGTGGTCGACGGAAGGATCTATGGTCGTGGAGCGGCGGACATGAAGACCGGACTGGCGGCGATGGTCAACTCCATGGTCGATCTGGCGCAGGACGACGGATTCGACGGCGAGGTTACTCTAATGGTTGTCGGCGATGAAGAAAAAGGCGGAAAGAACGGCACTGAAGCCCTGCTGGATCAGTACGAGGAAGGCACTTTTGATTACGCTGTTGTAGGTGAGCCGACGGATATGAACATCCAGGTTGGGGTGAGAGGTGTTGCGTGGTTCGACGTGATCCTGAAGGGCGAGGAGATACACTCGTCCCGTGCTGATCGCGCCGACAACGCCTTCGAGAAGCTTCCGGCTGTCCTGGAGGTGCTGAACGGCCTCGAACTGGAGGATGATAGCTCCAGTCTTCCTGCTCCGTCGCTGAACGTCACGAGCATTGAGGCGGACGAGACCTACAACTCGCTTCCCGGCCGGATAAAGATCGGCCTGGACGTGAGGTATCTTCCGTCTCAGACGCCCAGCGGCGTGGGAGAGACGATTGCCGAGGCGCTAGAGGCTACAGGGTTCGATTACGAGGTGAATCTTGAGATCGACCATGGGGGAGCCTTCGAGCTTCAGGATGAGAGGCTGAAGTCCGCTGCAGCCCGTGCGGTCCTCGAATCATGCAACGAACACCCCAGGTACATAACCGAAGGAGGCAGCTCCGACGGCCGGTTCTTCGCGGAGAGAGGCTGTCCTTTCATAGAGATCGGGGTCAACCAGGAGCCCGGTCATAAGGCCGATGAGAGCTGCCGGGTGGAAAACCTTGAGAAGTTGAGAGAAACCTACGTTGAGACCGTCAGGAGGTTGATGTAAGGGACTACCGGCTACCGTTTACTATTTAAAGCCGTCGTTGCATAGGGTCGATATGAGCGCATCAGCCTGCAAGACGGCACTCGAAGCCTCCAACAGAGGTGGACGTTTTATCTCGGGTGGATGCGTTCTGCTATCGTAGACTTTTCTCAACTGATTCAGCTTCCATGAGTTCCCACACAGGAGCTGCTGCTGTACCTATTTTCCTGTTCCTGATTATTCTGCTGCTTTGATGGTTCAGATCGCGCTCAAAACGCGGCTGAACAGTTCTCAGGTGCTACACCATGACACACAATACACAACACACAACCACGCAACGCAACCCGGCAAAACCTGACAGAGAAGTAGAAGGAGGTGAAGTAAAATGAACAGCAGAGTTGGTGTGGCTCAAAGATCCACTCAGGTCACTCGAGACTACGAGGAGACCTCCGGTGGTTCCAGCCCTGACCATCCGGTACCTTCGTTCTTGGATGATGCCGAGTTTGATGTCGTATCTCTACTTAATAATGGTGGGGATTTCGTGATGACTGATGGAGGAGTGAATAGTAAAGATCCCAGATACGGTGAGAATGGAGAGCCCTATCCCGGCGCTGAATCCGGTGAGGATGGACAGCCCTATACCAGCCCTGAATCCGGTAAGTATTCGAGTGAAGAAGATCTTGGAGTGTCCTCAGCGCAGGGAGTCTTCCAGAGAGGGCCGCGTCGGGATTGATTCTCTACCAGTCGTCCTTGCTCGGACAGTCAGGATCTACGCACATGGAGTAGCTCTTCTG
>JBDGRC010000051.1:0-7740 GCA_042218495.1 Candidatus Nanohaloarchaea archaeon
ATCCATCTCTTCTCTGAGATATTTTTCCAAAACGTTTCTTTCCCAGAGCTGTTTCACTCCTTCTTCAAGAGCCTTCTCCATGACCTCGGATTCCGATATCTGGTGCTCGTGAGCCAGCTCACTTATCTGCTCCGTCAGGTCGGTCATAGAGATGTCAGTCTGGAATAAATTTAACGTTACTCTGATACAGACTGTTTCCCAACTTTTCAGGTTTCTTGGTTGGACTGTCTAGCAGAAGCTGATGGAGTGGTGAATGAGCTGGTGGATAAGTCGGAAGAGGAATCACGACATCTACAACGTTGCGGTTGGTGTGAAGTAGGCAAAGAGACTTAATTGTTGGATTAGATATTATTTCCATGTCTGAGGTTGCTAACTCTGATTACAGCTGGCTCGTGGAAACGAGGGTGAAAGATCGCTCTCGCATCAAGAGAGCTATGGACAAGCAAGACGAGATAAGGAAAGAAACCGGTGAGGGAGAGTTAAGCGGCGAGATCAGGAAGTGGCGGAACCGGAGATGAGAGCTGTACTTGATTCTTCTGTGATCGTAAAATGGTTTAAACAGGAGAAGGATAGCGATGAGGCCTTGAAGATAAGAGAATTCTATCTAAAAGGTGATCTGGAGATCGCAGTCCCTGACCTTGTTTTCTATGCGATCTCGAACGTGATGAATTATGGTGACGCCTTCAGTGCTGAGCAGATTGAGGATTCGATTGAATCCCTAAGGAGTATGGAATTTGAAGTCGTGGTCCCACACAGATCTCATGGATAAGGACGTTGAACTGGCTGAGAAGAACGGTATTACGGTCTATGATTCAAGCTTTTTAGCCTTGGCCGAGCTTCTTGACGCTAGGCTAGTTACAACGGATCAAGAGCTATTCAGGAAAACAGAGGACTCAGGTAGCACTGAGAAACTTGGTGCCTATGTCGAGGAGTTGGAAGCTGAGACGGAAGACAAGTCATAACTGTCTGTTACGGTTAGCTTCCACTGGAAAATTGATCAGAGTGGTCTTGAAGAAGTTTGATTGCTAGAACGTTAATTACAGGATCGACAAGAAATACAGGAAGATGATCAAACAAGCGGAGGAAGATAACCACGATATCTAAAAAGTTGCAGTTGGCTTGAAGAAGGATAAGAGATTTAACTCTGCGGCTGGACTGTAAGTATGTGATTTGTCGTGACTGTTGATACTGCTGACGCTGTTAGTTCGGCTATAAGAAAGGAGTTGAATGAAGGCGAGTACATGCTGGAGAGATTTAGGGGGAAGTTGGAAGAGTTCGAGGAAGAGTATGGTATGGATTCAGAAGAGTTTATGGAGAGGTTTGAGTCCGGAGAGCTTGAAGATGATGAAGACTTTTTCGGGTGGTATACGGTTTACAGGAGTGTGAAGCACTGGGAGGAAAAGATAGGTGAGCTCAGGGGAGCTGTATGATCCGTGATTATTTTGCTGATATAAACCAGGAAGTTTTAGACAATCCTTCTGTATTTGATTTATCTTTTGACTCCGCCGCTACGGATGAGGTCGGGTCCAATGAGAAGAAGACGTTACAGGAGTCGTGCTCGAAACGTTCGAGATGCCGCCGGGCTAGAAAGCGAAAGCAGACAAAAGTACGAGAAGCTTTTGGGGAAGCTGAAAAACTCATTTAAACTTTACAATGTCGCGCCTGGTGGAAGTTTAGTCTTTGTTCTCTTTTCTGAGTTCTTCTGGTCTATGAACTTCCAGTTCTTCTATTTTATTGAAGTGTGAGGTGTTTCTAGTCACTATTTCCAGATCTTCGGCAATTACTATTGATGAAATTAATAAATCCATGTCGTCGACCAGTTTACCTTTCTTTTCCAGCCCTGCTCTTTTTTCTCCGAATATTTTGGAGCTTCTGGATGTGGTATGGAGTATCTGGAGGTGTTCTTTCAGTTCTTCTATGTCTTCTCTGTGTTCTTCCGTTTTCGTGGATTTTTCGGCTCCATGATAAAGTTCTGCAAGTGTTATAGAAGTAACGGCCACTCCCTCCTCGAATTGTTGTGCAAATTCCTCGGTCTCTTCATCTCCGCGTAGAAAGTCTATAATCACGTCGGTATCAAATACCTTGATTAATTGAATCGCCTGGATTCTCCTTTCCTGCGTTCGTAGATCTCTTTCTTCAGTTCTTCAAGGCCTCCTCCCTCTTCTGTTCTGTAATCGGACCAGGCTCCCGCCATCTCCCCAAATAACTTTTTTGATGTTACTTCAGATCGTATCTTCCTTAATTCATCCTCTATCCTATCAAGTCTTGAGGTTATGTTTATGGCGACCATAGACCTCTTGATGTTAGGGAAATATTAAAATTCAATGGTTGATAGAGTGTCGCGGAACAAACGCTCTCACGGCCGAGGCCCCGGAAAGTCAGCGGAAGGAGAGTTAAAACACGTGGATCCAATGTTGCTGCTGGCGTAAAGCCGGAGATATCTTCTGCTACAAACTGGAGGACCTGATAGAAACCGGCGGGTACTGGATCCTCGGACGAACATTATTCAAACACCGGAGACATGGTATCGTATGGCCTTCAGGACTCCGGGATTGGTCGTTCTTTCGGTTCTGCTGGTGGCCTCTTCCGCGGCGCAGATCTCGTCGATAACGGACAGCGCCGGTAACGAGTTCAACTTCAGTTCACTGGGCGAGCGGAACGGCACCGTGACGTACGACGGCGACTCCTCTCTCTACGGACGGAAGACCGACGGCATGACTGTCTACAACGGATCCGAGTTCGAGCTATGCATCGAAGGCAACCAGAGCTACCGCTACTCGGCGCGGATGGGTGCCTCGGGCTCGTTCCACGAGGAGAACATGGACGTGCAGAACAAGACCGCCGGGAACTGCTTCGACTGGACCGTCCGTCCCGAGCACGTAAGGTACGACAAGATGAGGTTCTCCTTCTGGGCGAGCGACGGTGACTCAGTCTACAGGCACGCGAACAGGAGCAAGAGCGACCTCTACATCGGCCTGGTGTACGAGAACGTGACCGTGGAGGAGGCTCCTGAGGAAGCGGGTGGAAGATCGTTTATAAATAAATTTCTAGAAATCATGCTAGGTGTGTTGAATAAATGAAAGGAAATCAGAACGGCGAAAATCTTTCCGAAGAATACTTGTCTGCCATTGATGATGTTATTGATAGAGAGATTGACCAAATTATAGATGAGAAGGTTGAGCAATTCCTTCGAAACCAAGAGATAACAGGGAAAATCATGAAAAGTAATGTCAGCAGAAGGTTTTTCATAAAGGTGCTTGGTCTCGGAGCTGGGGGTGTCGCTTTAGCTTCTTCGGGTTTGGCGGCCAGTCTGTTGCAAGATACAACAGTCGGAGGTTACGATATATTCCACCAGGGAAATGACTACTCCGGATCAGGAAGTTCTTCCTCCGCTCTTGATGCTGATACTGTGGATGGAAAGGATGCTGGAGAGATCGGCGGCAATACCTCGGTCAACTCATCACCGTCGAACCAAACCGGAGATTTAGGACTCTCGGGCGGAAACGTGACAGTGGGCGGAAATTATGTTACGTTGACATGATATGAGGGAGGTTTAGAGGGAGTTTCCATCAAAAATAATAAAAATCGAAATGCAAAATATTAAGTCAAGACCATGGTAGATCTAGATGAAGAAATAGAGTCACTGGTAGAAAAAAAAGTGCAGGAGGTTTTTGAAAACGAAGGAAAGGATTCAAAGCTGCAGAGAAAGGTGGAGAAAAAGTTAGACGAGAAGTTAGAGAATAAGTCTGAGAGAGATACTCCTGCTCTCCGCAGGAGAAATGATAAACAGGTCGACAGAAGAGGATTCCTGAAGACCCTGGGGCTTGGAGCTGGCGGTCTTGCTCTGGCGTCATCGGGCACGGCCGCGAGCCTGCTCTCCGGCACCACGGTCGGCGGCAACAACGTTTTCCACGAGGGCAACGACTACTCAGGTTCAGGAAGCTCCACTTCGACGCTCGACGCTGATACCGTTGACGGGAAGGACGCGAGCGAACTGGGGGGTGATGGAAGCGTGAATTCGGTGAGTGGAACACACACCGGCAACCTTCTGATCGATGGCAGCTACGATATTGCAGTATCATACACTCCTGGAACTTCGGTGAAGGCAAGCGTCACTCCCAACGATTTTTATGGCGGAGCTGGGAGTAGAAGAGCTTACCAGAAAAATGTCAACACTTCGCTCAATAGGGTCTTTGTGAAAGCACATCTCTATTCGCACGCTACGAACAATGCGGGGGTACAGGCTATTATTTCCACCACCGGCGGCGGGACCTTCACTACAAATTTCTCGTTTCCTGGCGACACTATCAGTATGACTAGTACCAATCGAGTTGGGGCTGCTGATGGCAGATCTGTGAGCACCTTTGGCATCTATGGTGGTAGAACGACGGTAACTGCGAGTCTTATTACCGAGACGGACGGCATAACCAAGGTGACGTTGACATAGGCCGCTGAAGTATGTTAGATGCCTCTCTTGCAATGGTTTTTTGCAGGGCATCTATCTGTTAAATATATTTCTCTAGTACGAAGTATATGCCCAACACCGATGTTGTAGTATTCATTGATGCATTGAAATCGTTCGAATTAAATGGAGTTTTGGATGATTTGTGTAGGGGAGAAATGGACGCGGATGTCCCTAGGGTGACTCCCAGGGTTATGTCCAGCATATACACCGGTCTATCGCCGGCGGAGAACGGGATGATGGAGGTCTCCAGGTACGGCGGCGAGGACACCACGAGGCCGAAGAAGTCGACTTTCATCGATCAGGCTGTCAGGGAGGGCATGAGCGTTCTGTCGATGGGGATGCCGTTCTGCATCCCTTTCCAGGAGGCGAACGAGGACTCGATGCTGCAGGGTGACGCGCTCCAGGGCGCGAACCAGGCGGTTCCGGAGGATGCAGGACGGCTTCTCCAGGTTCCGGCCCCGAGCGCCGACATGATCAGGGATCATCCGGACACGACCTACTCCTCGTTCCTCGACCATACGAGAGCCTACTTCACGCGCTTCAAGGAGAACCTTAGGCAGGGCGACTTCGATGTGGCGTTTCTAGGCTACAGGCTGGTTGATTGCTATGATGAAGAGACTGAAATTTTGACGGAGGAAGGTTGGAAATTTTTTGAGGATCTAGATTATGAGGACAAAGTTGCCACGTTGAATCAAGACACACACGAGCTAGAGTATCAGCATCCGCAGGCCCTAGTCTCTCGACCCCACAGTGGCAAAATGTATCGTCTGAAGACAAACCAGATCGACCTCATGACTACGCCTAACAATAGGCTCTATCATGCGAGTGCTGCCTATGGTCGAGGCGGCGATCCTGAGAACTTTGAGCTTTCAGAGGCAGAGGATATTTTTGGAAATGGATTCCGGGTCAAGAAGGATGCAGAGTGGTCTGGCAAAAATAACCAGGAGTTTGAATTACCATCCGAGGACGGAACTCATATCGATATTGATTCGCTTCCTATGGAAGAGTGGCTGGAATTCTTGGGTTTCTGGGTCGGGGATGGAACTTTGAGCGGGAATGGGAACTACGAGGTATTTATCGGACAGTCTAGAGAAAGCAATGGTGAGGAATTCGAAAGAATAAAACAGCTGATGGACGAACTGGGCTTCAATTATCATGTCAGTGGCAAGAACATTTCATTCCGGAGCAAACAAGTTCATGAGTTCCTCAGGAACTACTGGAAGCCGAAGAAGGTCCCTGATTTTGTCAAAAATCTCAGCTCTGAACTTATTGAGAATTTTATACAGGGTGCAGTTCTCTCAGATGGATGGGAGCAAGGGGGTACGAAATACTTTGCGAATACTTCGAAGCAACTGGTCGATGATCTCCAGGAACTTGGACTAAAAGCGGGGTATACCTGCAATATTTCTGCAGATCACGAAAGAGAAGGCGGAAAAATCAAGGGAAGAAAGATCGAAAGTGCAAAGACTCTATATAGGCTGTCTTTCCAGACTGAAAGAGATGAACCTAGAGTAAGAACTGAGACTAGAGAAGCTGAGAGCAATACTGAGGAATGGGTTGATTACGATGGAATGGTATACGATGTCACGGTGCCAAATCACGTTATTTATGTCAGAAGAAATGGTAAACCTGTCTGGGCTGGCAACTCCTACTGCCATTTCCAGCACACGGAGGAGAGGAATGGAAAGCCGTACAGACAGCATCTTATCGATCACCTGCAGAGGTTGGTGGCGGAGATCGACGCCCAGGTCGATGGAGACGTGATGTTTTTCAGCGACCACGGCCAGACCGAGCTGGAGAAGACTTTCAGGATCAACCGGTGGCTGAAGAAGAACGGCTGGCTTGAGTACAGCGTCGACTACGACTTCATCGACGACCTTCAGGAGTACCAGGGCGGGGAGCGGCATCCTGTCGATGAACGGGTCGAGAACCAGGTCACGTTTGGACAGCCGGGGGTGAAGCTGGATGAGGAGAACTCTAAGGTTGTCTGCAGCGATCCGTTTGACTCTTGCCTGACGCTGCTATGTGACAGGGAGGATTTCAACGAGGAAAAGTTCCGGGAGGAGCTGATGGAGACGGGAATGTTCCGTTCAGTCAAGTTCAAGTGGGAGCTTTACGACGAGGACGCCGACTTCTACGAAACAGTCCCTGATATTATTCCGGACCGTGCGGAGGGTGTCTTTGTCTCCGGAAACCTCCACGAGAACCCGATAGGAATGGGTTACTACAGGACCGGCGTTCACGACTACAGGGCGTGCTACGGCGCCACCTGCGAACTGAATGTTCCCGAGGGAATGGGCAGAGATGGAATGATAGTTCCCGAGCAGATGTATGACGTCATAGCCGACTTCATCGGGCTAGAGATGACTGAATCGCCTTTACAGGAGGAACAGGTCAAAAGCTGGACTGAAGAAGAGGTTGAGCTGGCCCGAGAGCAGCTCGAAACAGAATGACATGGAAAGAACCCTGCAATAAAAAAGAGGTTGTTCCGGGCGATGGGAGCCAGTCAAGGCTTGTAGAGGAAGCTATAGAGGTACTTGAGAAAGCTGTAAAGGCGGAAGGCGACACTGCTTTTCTCTGGACCGGGGGGAAGGAGGCTCAGGTGATTGCCGACCTGCTCCTGTATGATGTGGGAGACCCCGGCGAGCAGCCGGTGCCTTTCGTCGTCCTCGATACTGGAAACCATTTCGACGAGATGTACGACTTCAGGGAAGAATACGCTGCCGCTGACGGGGATGAAGGCGCGGACACGGTCGGACCTTTCTTTGGATTGGATGAAGTGGTGGTTGAGAGGTACGATGAGTTCCTTGAAAACATAATACGCAACGAATCAGACCCGAGAGATTACCATGGAGAACACTCTGGCGTATGGAGATGCCCTGAATGTGGTGAAGTGGCTGAGCTGGAAAAGTCGGAGTACGAGATAGACTGTTCTGAATGCGGGGAAGACTCAAAGCTCCACGAGGTGCAGCGGCAGAACCTTAATCCGGAGGAATGGGGAGTACCCGAGTCCTGCGGCTCGCTCAAGGTCGTTCCACTGAAGCGGGTGATACAGGAGCGTGGTTTCGACAACCTGATCACGGGTGTCCGGTCTACGGACCCGCTGGCTAACACGGGAAGCCATCAGGTTGAAAAGATCGCTGAGCGGTCTGAACCCGCGGACCACACCCGATACAATCCTCTCAAGAAGTGGGCGGAGGAGAACGTCTACGCGTACCTTAAGGCGGAGAGCGTAAAGCTGCCGAGCCTCTACACCGAACAGGGCTTCCGGCACA
>JBDGRC010000052.1:0-3628 GCA_042218495.1 Candidatus Nanohaloarchaea archaeon
AGGGGCAGGACTACTCGTCCTGCTCTTCTTCATCTGAGCCTTCTTCCTCTTCGTCTTCAGGCCCTGCATCGTCCAGGTCGACTTCGCTGTCGACCCCGCGGGCTTTCGAGGCGGCGACCGAGATGGAGTCTTCGATCGTCTCCTCTTCCGGTAGTCCCTCGCTGACAGCGAGGTTCTCTGCCTTCCGGGCTGCCTCAGAGACAATCGCGTCAGCTGTCGTCTCATTGACCACTCCGGCGTTGACTGCAAGGTTAAAGGCACCTCCTGCAGCGCTTTCGACATCTTCCCTGTAGGATTCGACGTCGATGTCGAGCTCTTCCGCGGTGAATACCTCCTCCTGCGCGAAAGCGGTCTTCAGGTCGAGTCCGATCTCCAGGGGCTCGATTCCGAGCTGGTTGAGGATGTCCGCGTCGTCAGCGGTGATCTCCTCCCCTTCCTCGATTATGACGCCCGCGTCCTGCACGTGGATCGATCCGTCGTCGACCTGTACCTGGAGGCCGCGCTGCTGGAGCTTTCCAAGCATCGGGCCCGGGCCGATGCCTGTGTCGCCCTCGTCGACCTCTATGTCGTCAGGGGCTTCCTCTCCTCCCTGGGCTGCCGCCGAGGTCTTGTTCCTCTTGATCAGGGAGTAGAGCTGGAAGGGATCCTTCTCCGAGAAGATGAAGGCCGGCTGAGTGGCCTCATCGAGCTCCAGCTCCTCGACTCCTTCTCTGTCCGTTTTCTCGATGGCCAGGTTCATCAGAGTCTTCCTGGTCATCCTGACCGTCGCGAACTCCTTCATCTCCTTCTTGATATCCTGGAGCTGCCGAGCTGGCAGGGCGTGCATGTCGAGGAGCCCGACGACCTCGGAGTCCTCGATGAGGTCCCGGAGCTGTTCGACCTTCCGCTCCTTCTCCTCCCTGCTCATGTGCTTGGGGGTCGGTTGAACCATTAGTTAGAAACACCTCCGTGAGAGCCTGATACGAGAAGATCTCTGATCCTCGACATCAGTTCTCCACCTCCACGGTGGGTCCCATGGTGGTTTTGATCAGCACGTTCTTCACGTTGCCGGATCCCTCCGGCAGCTCTCCCGTGAGGAACTCGTAAACTGTCTCCGCGTTCCTCCCGACGTTGGAAGCGTCCTGCTCCTCGTTGCCGATCTTTATCTGGATCAGGGGCTGCTCCTTCACCCTGACGGTCACGGTCGACCGCAGCGACTCTATCTCGTCCGTCGGATCGCTTCCTGGCGGCATGGGATCGGGCATCATGTCCCTCGGTCCGAAGACCTGTCCGAGGTGCTGTCCGATGTCGGGCATCAGGGGAGCTTCGGCGATCAGGAAGTCGAACTCCTCCGCCAGCTTCTTCGCGTCCTTGGGGTTCTCAAAGTATTCCTCCAGCTCATCTTCCGTCACTGTCTCATCGGCCGCTTCTCCGTTGTTTACGAGAGTGTCTCCGATTACAGCGATCTTAACCTCCTCGTCAGCCTGGAATGGCAGCTTGATGTCCTCGTTCACTCGGTTGTTGGGATCGCTCAGGTCAATGTCCGCCAGGTTGATCACAAGGTCTATCGACTGTTTGAAGTTTCTTTCATCGGCGTCCTCAACCGCGTTCTCCACTGCTTCCTGGAACTTCATCCGGTCTCACCTCTGGTAGCGGAACTTTTGGTATTCATTCTATACCCTCCTCGCTCTCGAGTTCGGCGTCGTAGTCGCCGTCTTCGATCCTTGACTGGACCTCGAAGGCGTCCTCGCCCTCCACGGTTACTCCCATGGACTGCGCGGTGCCGAGTATCTCCTTGACGGCTCCTCTCAGGTCCATGGCCTGGAGGTCGCTTGCCTTCATCCTCGCGACCTTGCAGAGCTCCTCGAACGACATGTCGGCCACCTTGTTCATGTTGGGCTCGCCGCTTCCCTGCGAGATTCCCAGCTCGTCCATTATGAGCTGCGCCGCCGGCGGCTTGCCGACCTCGATCTCGAAATCTCCCGTCTCTTCGTCCACGATGACATCAACAGGTACCTCCATACCGTCGAAGTCCTCTGTTTCCTCATTGATTTTCGATACGACTTCGCCGACGTCCGTCGGCAGCGGACCGAGTTCAGGTCCGAGCGGAGGGCCGGCCGATGCCGATCCTCCTTCTATGAGCGTTGAGATTGTGTTGGTGTCTCCCATAGTATCTATTTACCCTGATTTGCGAACCATGTCGACGTCGACCGTGGTCGGAATAGGAACGGCTGCGTCGAGCAGCTCTATCGTTACCTCGCGGTTCGTGTCGTCCACGCGCTTCACGCGAGCGTTCTCTCCCTTGAATGCCCCTCCTATGACCTCGACCTCGTCGTCCTCCTCTATCTTGATTTCTTCCTGCTCCTCACTGAGGTACTTCTCGATCTCCGATACATCTACCTCGGAGTCTATGATGCCTCGCAGGTGTCTCAGGTCTCCTGCCAGGTCCCGGATGGCTGACTCCTTTCCCTCGATGAAGATGTAGCCCTTGAGTTCTTCGGGGTGGAAGACAGCGTTTATCTCCACGTTCCTGGTCTTTACCTCGGACTCGAGTTCGTTGATCGCGGTCTTCTCCCGGCCTCTCGTTGTTCTTGCGGTCAGTATCATTGTGTTAACCCAGTAAGTACCTCGGAATGAGGTTCTGCATAAGGTAGAAAGCAAATCCGATCAGCCCTATTATCACTATGCCCGCTCCCGTGATCTTGGCGCTCATGTTGAACTCCTCCCAGTCCGGCTGCTCCGCTATCATCAGCACTCTCTTGTACTCGTTCAGCTTGGACTGAAGCTCGTTTCTGAGCCTCTTCGGGCTTAATTCTTCCATCTCCATAACTCCCACCTTTGGCCGTCAGCCCGGAGAACTAGAACTGTCTGAAGTTCCTGTTCCCTCCCACCTCCGGTGGTGCTGACGGGCATCTTAATCCGGCCCAGGAACTTTTTTATACCGGGTCAGTAGTTCGGGCAGCTGAAGCTGATTGATTCTCCCCCGCCCGTCACCAGCTTTATCGCTGCCTCGGTTCCGAGGTCCTCCGTCGTGTTGACCACGAACGTGTCTCCCGGACTGACAACGCCCTGGCTGTACCACGGCTCAGATATGCTGTCGTTTATGAGGAGCGTAATCCTCGAGGTGTTGAAGTAGTTCTCCTGGCCGTTCCTCAGCGCCATCTTCGATACCGTGTTCCCGGCAGCGTTCTTCTCCTCCCAGCAGGTCTCCTTCGAGAGCTTTCCGATATCTATCTCGACCTCGGTCGACTCCTTCTGGGTTCTGAGTATCTCGTTGTACTGTGTCGAAACTATCCCGACCGCGGACACCGTGAGGCTGATCAGGAGTATGGTCGCGACAGCCTGGTTCTGTCCCTTCACGTATCAAAATTATACTGGAGGGATAAAAACTCGCCGGTTCTACATGAACTCGAGGTCCGAGAACAGCTCCCTGGTTTTCTCGGTCCCCAGCACGAAGTAAACCAGCCAGCCCAGCGGGACAAGCCAGACAAGCCCGAGGAATATAGCCCTCTGCTCGCCCGCGAGATCCTCCCTCACGAGTATCCTGTAGGTCGCGTAGACCTTGCCGACGAGTTCCAGCACCGTCAGACCGAAGGCCGCGATGAAGAAAAGCCCGAAGAACGTGGTGAAGACCAGTTCCAGCATCTCA
>JBDGRC010000053.1:0-2467 GCA_042218495.1 Candidatus Nanohaloarchaea archaeon
TCGGCCAAGGAGTCTTAACGCCAGGCCTAATTGTTTGGCTTCTGTTCGTGATTCCCACAGGTCTAAGGAACTGAGGTGCTCTATAAGCCGTGAAAGAAGGTTCTGGGAACTGATGGCTCTTCGCGGTTTTCTGAAACCCTGGTCAGGCCGGTATAACCTAACGCTCCGAAACTGCGATCCCCAAGGTTTCAACCTGTATTTCGATATTGAATTTTGAAGAAGCACTCAATTTTTAAAGGTTACTTTGTAGTGATAACATATGAGCGGAGAAAATAAATATACTATTGAACCGACATCGAAATATGATAATCTAGGGAATACTCCTGATATACCAAGCTTGCATTATGGAAATGAGGCGCTTGGACGGCTTGGAGAAAAACCCTTAGACGTAGAAAATAACAGCACCAGCAATTCCACTGAAGACAGCGGCTACAGCGATGTAACTCTGGGCCCGGGAGCTTGGCAGGATGTGGTACGGTTTGTGAACATGGATTCGAGCTGGCTCGGAACGAGGAGAGCAGAGGCTCTGAGCGACAGGGTTTCAGAGGCGCTTGAATAATCTAAAGGTGAATAAAGATATGGGAGACCTTGGCGTGACCTCCGGTAGTGATGAGGAAAAGATAACTGCGACGTACACCTCCAGGAACGGCGACGCGAAACGAGAAACTGAGGTTGAGGGGCCGGTAATAGGCTTTAGAGATCTAGAGGAAATCGCCGAGGAGGAACTTGGCGAGGGATCATCCGGAGAACCAAGATTCTCTGGAGTGAGGGTTCATCCCGGGCACACCGATGAAGTCAGCAGGATTTCAATGCCAGATATGCGTGCCACGAGGCTAATCCTCTACTTAGAACACACCGGAGAGGTAAGAGCGGACTTCAGCGGCGGCGAATTTCAGAAAGTTTCCACCGGGACTCACTCGCCTATAATTGACGAGTATGCTGTTCTGGACCTTTCAGACTCGGAGATTGTAAACCTGGACATACGGGAGACTGAAATCGGCACGCTTGACCTGACAGGAGCAAAACTTAACTGGAGTAACGACAGCTCAGCCGAGAGAGCCTACATTGACACGATGAAGACCGGCGGGGAGCCGGGAAGCCAGACAGATATCGTACCAGCCAGATGGGACCTGAGAGGAGTCAGAATAGAGAAATGGGATGGTTATCTACCCAGTACCAGTGAGGATAGATGCAGGATCGTTGCTGATAAGAGCAATTACAGCAGAACCGGAAAGGGAGTGCCCAATTCCTTAGATAAGGCTGTTAAAGATCCGAACGTAGATGCTACGATGGAGGTTCATGAGGGCCAGGACGGCTACGGCCGTAAGACCTGCGTGGAGTATGATCTCCCAGCCGGATTTGATATTGGCTCATACCAGAGTCCGGACGAGAGTTGACAGGAATTAGGGCTGATGAGGTCTAACTGCTACTGGAAGCCTTAGAACTCGAGTCCGGAAGGCCGCCTCCCGAGGTGAGAGAGCGTTAGATCAACTACATCCTGGTTCAGACGAATCACATTAACATAGTTATTCAGACAACCTCAGAACATGATACCGTTCGAGAGAGAACCTTCCTTGAACAGGACAGAGGAAAGAGTGGAGGAGCTCCTGGAGAGCCGGTGGACACATGTTGTGAGGTCCACTCCGGGCATCAGGGAGGACCTGGAGGCAAGGTACCCACGTCTTTCTGAGGAGGTCAGCAGGCAGATACTGGAGGACGTGGGCTCCGAACTGAGCCAGATCTTCCGTCCCGGAGTTCCGGACTTCCTGGCTTTCGATGATACCGGCGAGTACCTGTTCGTTGAGGCCAAGTCCGGTGACGACGGAATGAGACACACCCAGTTGAGATGGCTCAGGGACTTCAGAGGAGTCAATCTCGAGGTCTGGTTCGCGGAGAAGGAGAGGGAAATCGAGAGGCTTGAGGGCTCCGAGCTCGAGAGCTACGGCTTCAGAGACCTGGGAAGGGAGGACGGCAGCACAGTGAAGCAGCAAGGCGGAAGACTGAGTGTCGAGTTGCCGGAGGAGCTCGCTGCAGTAGTTGGCGTCGAGGAAGGTTCAGAGGTCAAGTGGAGGCTCAAGAGCGGAGACGAGCTGGTTCTCGACGCCCGCTGATCGCTCCTTGCCGCCAAAACACACGTTCAAGTTCCAAGCCTGCGGGAGCCCAGAACCCGGAACCGTGTCGTAATACATCGTAATACTTTTTAAGGAAGGTCCACATTTACCGGTATGGCAACCACACAGGACGGAAGAAGTTCAAGCGGACAGGACGCGGAACCTACTTCAAAAGAGTACGGAACCGGAACGTCAACGGGTTTCAGCGAGAGCTACCGTGAGGAAGCGAAAAATCCCGACATCGGCGGCTACAGCCCTGAGGACCTCCTCGACGACATCTACGAGGAACTGCCTGAAGCCGTCGGACAGGGTGAAAGAGGCTTCACCACGGGAGAGGCGGCGGAAGCCTTCAGGTC
>JBDGRC010000053.1:2567-7274 GCA_042218495.1 Candidatus Nanohaloarchaea archaeon
GTGGAGGTTCACCGACGAATACCTGGAGCAGGAGGACGAATCGGAACCTTCCGCGTAACTCTTCAGTAGGCCGTCCGTATTTAACGGAGGATTCAGCCTTATTCAACGTAAGGCATGGAGTGGCACAGCGCGGATGAAAGCGAGCTCTTTGAGGAACTGGGAACCGATCCTGGAGGACTCACCCAGGAAGAGGCGGAAAGGAGACTCGAGAAACACGGAGAGAACAGCCTCGAGGAAGGCGGTGACGTTTCACCGGTACGAAAATTCATCTCACAGTTCAGGGACTTTCTAATATACCTGCTGGTTGCAGCTGCCGCCGTGTCTGTCGGAGTAGGCTTCTTGCCCGGCCAGGAGTCCAGGTTAACGGAGGCAGCACTCATACTGCTGATACTGGTCCTGAACGGCATATTCGGCTTCTTCCAGGACTACCGTGCCGAGAAGTCGATCAGGGCGCTGAGGAAGATGTCCAGCCCGAAGACAAGAGTCCTGAGAGACGGAGAGAAAAAGGAGATAGGCATGGAAAAGCTAGTTCCGGGAGACGTGGTCTTCCTGGAGCCCGGCGACTCGGTTCCCGCCGATGCGAGGGTCCTGGAGTCTGACGGGCTTGACACCGACGAGTCCGCGCTCACGGGAGAGAGCCACGAGGTCGACAAGAGCCCGGGAGCTCTCGAGGACTACACGCCTCTGGCTGAGAGGACGAACATGGTTTTCATGAACACCAACGTGGTGAACGGATCCGGAAAGGCCGCGGTAGTGGATACGGGAATGGAAACCGAGGTAGGGGGTATAGCCGAGCAGCTTAACGCCTCGGAGGATAAAAGGACAGGCTTCCAGGAGGAGCTGGATGATCTGGGAAACAGGCTTGGAGCGGTGATACTGGGAGTTATACTGGTAATAACAGGTTTCCAGCTTGCCTTCAGTTCTGCCTCTCTTGTAACGGTGTTTCTTGCCGCCCTGAGCCTGGCAGTAGCTGCCAACCCTGTAGGACTGCCGGCCGCAGTCACGCTCGCTCTAGCAACCGGTTCCCGGAAGATGCTGGAGAAAGACGTTCTAGTGAGGAGGCTCAGCGTGATCGAGAGCCTTGGTTCGGTGGATGTTATCATAACCGACAAGACAGGAACGCTCACGGAGGGAAGCATGACGGTAAAGAGGCTCTACTCCAGAAATGAGGAAAAATGCATTTCCGGTGAAGAAGACGGGAACCTAGACCGTTTCAGCTCTCTGCTCAGGTGCGGCCTGGAGTGCAACAACGCCGAAAAGGCACCTGAAACCGAGGAAAGGGAGTTCTACGGCGATCCCACGGAGGCCGCGCTGCTGGTCTCCGCCGGGAAAGCAGGCATGGTAGACAGGTCAGAGAGAATACGCGAAATACCGTTCAGCCCGGACAGAAAGCGCATGACCGTCGTCTCTGAAGAAAGGACCGCTTTCATGAAGGGAGCCCCTGAAGTAGTGCTTGAGAGATCGGGCAGGATACTGGGCCGAGACGGCATCAGAGAGATGACGGAAGACGACCGGAAGAGAATTCTGGAGAAGTACTCCGAGTTCGGAGATAAAGCCCTGAGAACGCTCGGTTTTGCATTTAAGCAGGACATAAAACCGGAATCTTCGGAGGAGGAAATAGAGTCTGAAATGGTCTTTCTAGGCCTTCAGGGCATGATTGATCCGCCCAGAGAAGGAGTTTCAGAGGCAGTCGAAGACTGCAGGAATGCCGGCATAGAGGTTGTTATGGCCACAGGGGACGACTCCGGCACGGCCGAGGCGATCGGAGGAGAAATAGGTATTTCAGGAGACGCCATGGAAACATCAAGGCTTAAAGAGCTTAGCGCTGGAGAGAGCCTGGAGAAAATCAGGAATAGGGAAATCTTCGCCAGGGTAACCCCTGAAGACAAGGTGAAGATACTGGAAGCTCACCGGGAAGCAGGTAAGAGCGTGGCGATGACCGGAAACGGAGTGAATGATGCGCCCGCTCTCGAAAGCTCCGACATAGGTATAGCCATGGGCGAGAGAGGTACAGACGTGGCTCAGCAGAGCAGCGACATGGTTATACAGGATGACAACTTCTCAACCATCAGGGACGGAATCAAACAGGGCAGGAGCACCAGGGACAACATACGGAACTCCGTAAACTACCTCCTCTCCGGTAACATAGGAGAGGTGATGACGGTCTTCTTCGGACTTCTTCTGGGCGGAATGCTCTTCCCGGAGGTATTTAGGAGCCACAGCGAGGCACTTGTCCTCACGCCGATGATGCTGCTCTGGGTCAACTTCATCAGCGACGGCTTCCCGGCGTTGGCGCTCTCTACCGATCCTCCGAGAGAAAACATAATGCAGGATTCCGGAGAATACAGCGATAGATCGCTCCTCGACCGCGGCGACATACATTCGGTTCTTCTGATAGGTTCGTGCATGGCACTGTCAGGAATGCCCGTGTTTTTCCTCATGCTCGACGAGGGACTGGCAGCCGCCCAGTCAGCCATCTTTACCTTCCTCATAGTGGTGGAGATGGTTAGGATTCAGGCGATCAGGAGTAGGTACGGCCACAGCCTGCTTGACAACGCCTGGGTCGCTGGAGCACTCGGCTTCTCACTTGTTCTCCAGCTTCTGCTGCTCTACACCCCTGTTTCCTCCATATTCGGTGTTGTGCCTCTTGACGCGAGCACCTGGATGCTTGTATCGGGTGCTGCAGCCGGCTTCGCGGCTCTTCTGAAAGCAGTCCAGAAAGCCTTGAAGTGAGTAGTTCGGGTAGTTAATCCTTTATCACGATTCCGGAGGCGGCATCGATATGAAACATGAATTTAGATTCTGATCTCTCTAGATTTAATCCTATCAAACTCAGTTTTATCTGATTTCCCTTTTCCCGGAACAAAGATAGAAGAATTTAGGAATGATTCCCTCTAAGTACAAATTATGAAGCAGATAGACGAAGAAGATATTACAGAGGCAATCAAGCAGTATGACCCGAACTGCCATATAGAAGAAAAAGAGGACATCTCTGGTCACAACAATAGAATATTCAAGGTCAGATTAGAGAAAAGGATGGTTATCTGCAAGTTCTGCACTGGAGAAAACGGTAGCCAGAACTGTCGAAAAGAAGTGAATATGCATCAACTCCTGGAAGATCGGGACAATGTTAAAACACCTGAAATACTTTACTCTGACGCGTCAGGGGAGAAATCCGAGTTTTCATTCTTCATAACAGAATATGTAGAGGGAGAAAGCCTCCAAGACAGCTTCCCAGAAATGGAAGCAGAAAAACAGGTAGGAGTAGTAGAGCAGGCAGGGCAGATAATCGGAGAAGTTCACTCGAAAATCTGCTTCGACTATGCGGGTGAACTAATACCCGAAAACGAAAATATTAAAGTTGACGGAGAATCAGGTTGGGTAGAATATATAATAGAAGAACTGAGTAACGCCACAGGGAAAGCAGAACACACCAGGTTTAGCGACTTGACGGAAAAGGCAGAAGAAATTGTAAATAAGCTTTCCGAACTCGATGAACCAAAAAAGACACTGGTTTTCTACGACTTCCGACCAGATAACGTAATCGCCAAGGAAGGAAGGATTGAGGCTTTGATTGATTTTGAGAGAGCCTGGGCAGGCGACCCGCTATGGGACTATGCCTACAGCGAGATGAGCTTCGTCGAACCACATCGCTACTACGATATGCACGAACCACCAAATGCAGACGAAGACAAACTCCGAAAAACCTTCCAGAAAGGCTACGAAACCGAAAGAGAACCGGAAAGAAATTGGCGGCAGAAAGTAAATCTCTATAAACTTGGAATAATAATCAAGAGATTCAACAGCTTCGAAAGCTGGACAGAAAGCACAGAAATGACCGAGGAAGAAATAAAACGGCAGGAAGAACTCATCAGAACCAGCTTTAACAAGCTATATCAAAGTCTTAATATGGGATAGGTTTGGACTCCTTGCCTTTTCAATCCCCGAACACACGTTAGAGGCATTACGGCCAGGTTTCTATGTTTTACAAATTTAAATAAAGTATTGTCATTGATTGGCAGAATCAAATTCAACGGCAGAAAAACTTGTGTTGGAGTTTATCCGTTGCCGTATTCGTCTTCGTAAGCTACGCTTCGATGCAGTATTTCAAGTATCTTAAGTTCTCCATTTATATAGTCCAAGAAAACCCGATGATTGGTGTTATCTTTATCTACCTTTAGTCTGTAAACCCAGTCTCCATTCCTGTCCTTAATCATTTTTACTCTGTCATGGTTGAAGCCCTGTTCTGCTACCTCTTCAATACTCTCAACTATTTCTCGGGCTTTTTGCCGTTCAAGCTCCTTCAAGGATCGTCTGGCGGTCTTTCTGAAACTATAATTCATCTAATTTTCGATCCCATATTCTTTCTTCACTTCTTCAGGGCTGTATTCTTCATCAGTTTCCCTTGCCTTGTCAATTCGTTTCTGGGCTTCTACCGACAGCTGCTTGTATTCAACTTTATTTCTTTCATCCAAAAGCCGTCTAACCGCATCTCGGATGAACTCGGACTTCGACTTATACCGTCCTTTACCCACTTCGGAATCAATTTCTCTTTCAAGACCTTCAGGCAAATCAACACTCGTAGTCATAACAAAGTAATATTAATCACATACTCTTTTATTACTTATTCTCTTTTCGTCCAACTCTTAGATAGAGTCCACATCCATAGTTTCTTACTCCTAAAAATCTGCCTCATTCATTTCTTCG
>JBDGRC010000054.1:0-15075 GCA_042218495.1 Candidatus Nanohaloarchaea archaeon
TTGGAATTTCCCGCTCCTTGAGGTTTTTCTTTTTCTTTGTATGACGTCATACAACGCATTAACTCGCGCAGTCTTTAAATAAAAGTACACATGTGTTTATCTAGGTAAACACGATGGATATTCGAGATGCCGAAATATCTATCCTCAACAAGCTCTGGAGGCATGATAAGTTTGGTGGAGAGTATGAACCTTTTGAGAAGATCTCAAGCGGAATCCCGTCTGAACATCAGGACAGGGCCAAGGATGCTGTTGAAAATCTAGTTAGCTCGGGTCTTGTAATCCGTCATAAGAACAAGGAACTTTATTCAATCAATACTGAAAACAAAAGAGAGGTAAAAAAATAGGTTGGAGGGGAACATCCCGGAGTTTGTCTTAAACCTGCGATGGGATGGTGACTAGCTCCCTAGCCCTTTATGTTAACCACTGGCTTCATCTTCGCCACCTTCTTGCCGATATCGAGTTCGTCGCTGACGCGGATCACTTCGTCGACGTCCTTGTACGCTCCAGGAGCTTCTTCTGCGATCGTGGAGCCGGAAACCGCCTTGATGTGAACTCCTTCGCGCTCGAGGTCTTTCTGTAGCTGTTCTCCGAAGTAGTCCTTCTTGGCCTGCGCTCTGGACATCAGCCGGCCGGCTCCGTGCGCCGTCGAGCCGAAGGAATGCATAGGAGAGGACTCGCCGCCTACAAGAACGTAGCTGGAGGTGCCCATCGTCCCCGGAATCAGGACCGGCTGCCCCACGTCGCTGTAGGCGTCCGGAACCTCCTCACGGCCCGCCGGCATCGCTCTCGTAGCGCCTTTCCTGTGCACGAGCGTTTCTACGTCTTCGCCGTCTACCTCGTGAGTCTCCTCCTTGGCGATGTTATGGCATACGTCGTAGACCATGGAAACATCTGCACCGTCGAATATTGTGTTGAAGCACTCTCGCACGGCCTCGGTCATGGCCTGTCGGTTGCACCAGGCGAAGTTGGCCGCGGCATACATCGCATCGATGTAGTCCTGCGCCAGATCGTCTTCTATGGGAGCGTAGATGAGCTCCTTCTCCGGTATCTTCTCGACGATCTCGGGATAGTTTTTCTCGAACTCTCTGAGGTACTCTGTGCATGTCTGGTGCCCCAGTCCCCTGGACCCGGAGTGGATCATGACCACGACCTGTCCCTCCTCGAGCCCGAACTCTTCTGCGACATGGCTGTTGAAGACTTCATCGACTGTCTGGACTTCCAGGAAGTGGTTGCCGCTTCCGAGGGATCCCAACTGGTTGCTGCCCCGGTCCTTTGCCTTTTCTGGTACTTTATCTGGCTTTCCGGGAAGTCTACCGTTTTCCTCACATCTCTCCAGGTCCTCCTCCCTTGCATGGCCGTTTTCGAGCATCCAGTCCATACCCTTCTCCAGTACTTCCTTCAGCTCGTCTCCGCTGACCTCTATGTAGCCATTTCCGCCGAGACCTGCCGGGATCTTCGAGTAGAGAATGTTTGCAAGCTGCTCCTCGCTTCCTTCTAGGTCTTTAGCCTTTAAATCTGTTTTCAGCATTCTCACGCCGCAATTTATGTCGTAGCCGATTCCTCCTGGGCTTACTACGCCGTTCTCCATTGATACTGCTGCGACGCCGCCTATGGGGAAGCCGTAGCCCTGGTGGCCGTCCGGCATCACGATCGAGTGCTTCTGGATCCCGGGCAGCGTCGCGACGTTCCTGATCTGCTCGAGGGTATCATCGTCTTTGATCTCTTCCAGCAGCTCCTCGGAGGCGTAGATCCGTCCGGGCACATTCATCTCGCCCTCTTTTTCTATCTCGTAGATGTTCTCGGAAAGCTTCTCTATGTTCATATAAACACTTGGCGTGGAAGAGCTTAAGTTTTCAGATGTCCAGGACCGCTGTCAGCCTGCATCCCTCGTCGGTGTACTCGACCGACATCTCGCTGTAGGTCGGTCCCTTGATGTCCTGAAGCTCGCTTCCGGCCGTCAGCGGCTCAACCCAGACCGTCGCTTCCAGTCGGTAGCCTGAGACATTTTTCTCTATCTCCACCTCTTCCGGTCGAGCGACAGCCACGTTTTCAGTGTCTTGGAGGTATATCAGCCAGTCGAGGAAGTCGAAGAGCAGTGTATCCCTGGACTCCGACTCGATCTCGGTGCTGTGTCGCACGTTTCCGCCGTGCTCGTTCCCTACCACGTGGCTGAATGCGTTTACAGCTTCGGAGAAGGCTTCGTCGATGTCATTTCCTGTCGCGGTGAACTTTGCGTCGGCGGTATGGTCCTTGATCTCGTAGCTCATCGGTCAAACCTCTCCGGGAACTTCCTCCTCAGCATCTTCTCAACCATCTCCTCCTGTTCATCTATTCCCATCTCCGTGTTGTCGATTAGAACATCAAATATCTCCAGTCCGTCGTCAAGACTCGGGTAGTACTCCATGTAGCGGTCCCAGTTGTCCTGATCTCTCTTCTCCATCTTCTCCATCTTTTCTTCGACGTTATCCGCGGTTTCTTCGTCATTTCTCTCTCCCTCTTCCTGATCCCTGATCGCTCGCCGCGCCCTCTCCTCCAGATCCGCTGTCACGTGTATCCGCAGGTCAGAGTAGTCCCCGAGAACCCTTGAAGGCAGCCTGGACTCTATGACGCAGTTCTCCTCCAGGCCTTTCTCGAGAGTTCGGCGATCCACTTTTAGATCGACGTCCCTGCCGGCTTTCTCCGAGAGCTCCTCCACGGTCATGTTCTTCTCCGAGGCGATCTCTCTGAAGAAGTCGCCGGCCGAGTAGTAGTTTATGCCGAGCTTATCCGCTATGAACTTCCCAAGGGTTCCCTTCCCGGAGCCCGCAGGCCCGTCTACGGTCACAACCAGGTCCGAATTCTTCTCGTGGTCGCCCCGGAACTCGTCGATGTAGCTTGACTTGTCTTCTCCTGACATCTTTGAACTTCCTGTGCAGGGATTGATGGTTCAAACCTTTGAATCCCCCCGTTTCCCTCCTGTATTCCGGCTGGGTCTCAAACTGTTTTTATTCTCTCCTGGTCAACCAGGATTTAGGGCGATATGCAGTCATGCTAGGTTCTCAACACCTTCTACTGTCTCTGGGCTCGGCGGCCGTGCTGCTGTCTCCCTACGCCACTGAAAGACCATTTCTGTCCGTCGTCGCTCTCTCCGGTGTTGCTTTAGGCTCTCTGATACCGGACGTGGATGCGAAGGACGCTAAGGTTTTTCATAGATCGGTTACAGAAGTTGGAGGAACTTCTGGAAGATTAATAAACGGTTCTTTGGGACTTCTATTTCCGATATTTGGCTATATCACGAAGTACGCGATATACAGGCCATCGCTGCTTATCTACGACCTGGCGTTCAGGAATTACAGCTTTGAGGACAGTCACAGGAGTTTTTCCCATTCTTTGCTCGGCGTTCTTACGATGACGGCTCTTACCGGTGCCTATCTCTATCCGTTGCTCCGGTACTTCGGAGCCTCTTATAAGGTCCACTTCTCGACTTTTCTGCTTTCCTACATGGCAGGAGCGTTTCTCCACATGCTCCAGGACAGCTCTACGAAGACTGGTATAGCCTGGAACTATCCTTTCTCTTCCAGGAAACTCAGCGGAGAGCTGGTGACAGGTGAGGACGTCCTCAAGCCGAGACTGTTCGTGATCTTTCTCTTCTCTTCCGCGGCCTTACTTCTTTTCACTTCAGAGACGCGGGCCAGTCTACCGTACCAGCTTGGGTTGCCCCTGGTATCCGCGGCTTCTCTGGCAGTTTCCTGGATTGGGTTCATGATAGCTGCCGGGGCCGGAGTGGAGGCTTGAGACCTTCTCTCGCGTGCCTGAGTCCCTTACTCACTCCCTGAGCTTGTTTATGGCTTTCTTCGTCCCGCAGAAGCAGGTGAAGTAGTTTGCTATAAATCCGGCTGAAGCAACACCCAGACCGACCGCCAGATAGAGGTTTTCAGTCTGGATGAAGGCAGCTCCCGAGCCCGCCGCGAGCAAGAGGCCGATCGCCAGCCTTATCTTGCGCTCTCTGTCGGAAAGGTTCTGTTCCATATCTTCCTTCTCTTTTCTCTGTATAAAACATGTCAGGTGAGAAGGTAGGGAGCCCCGACTGGGATTTGAACCCCTAAACTTCTGAACTCGAAACTGCACCGGAGTTTATGCGACAGAAGCTCTATTGAGCTTCTGAGTTTGTTCATCAGAATGTATGGGTCCTTCGGACCCGTTCCCTGCGTGTCGACTGAGCGTGACCAGTCGCCGGGACTGGGATTTGAACCCAGGAGACCCCGTCAGGGGTCACCGGTTGTCTGTGTCGAAGAGCGAGGCTCTTCTCGGTCCCTGTTCTCCTGCACGGAGAACTTGGGGTTCTCAAGACCGGCACAATAGGCCAGACTCTGTCATCCCGGCTTTCATCCTAGCTTTATACCGAAAAGTCAAAAAGGGAATGTCAGGCTGCGGCCTCCATTGATCCGTTCACGACATCCTTAATCTCCTCGAAGCTCTTCGAGGACCTTTCCTCCAGCCACTCCGCTGCCTCTCTGTCGAGTTCTTTCGCGTCCTCCAGTCCGTCCGTCTCAATCATAATCGCGCCGTAGAGGACTGTTGCCTTCTCCTCGCTGATACTGTTGTCGCTCTCCCTGAACCTCTCCGCTATGATTGCTGAGGTAGTCGCTGCCTCCTCGAGTCTGAGATCTGCGTTCGGAAACCTGTCCTCATCGAAGTCTCCATCGTTTGTGATGACCTCTGACACATCTTTCTCTCTGATACGTGTTGATACGTCTTCTACTTCTTCTGCCTTAACGAGTACAGCCTGTTCCATGCTGTAGAGATGGTATGAAGCGTCGGATATCGACTCATCCAGGCTTTCGAGCAGCCTCTCCGCCTTCTTGTCTATGTCGCCGAAAACTGCTGCGGTTGTTTCCTCGTCGTTCTGTTTGAGAAACTTGGAGTAAGCATATGCGGTCGCGACCTCGTCCAGACCCGGATCTTTCCGAGGAATTACCAGCTTCGTGGCCATAGTAACATATTCTTCCCGTAGCTTGATAACAGGTGTAGTTTACCACCGTTTCGGATACGTCTCGGGATCCAGATGCACGGATTCCAGGTCCGCGACCTTTCCCTCGCCTTCGTAGATCTTCTCCGAGGTCTGCTGAGCCTCCGCGATCGCTATCAGCTCGCCCTTGGCCGTCATGATACCGATTCTTTCTCCCATCTCTATCCCGTCCTGGAGCTTGGCAACCCCCTCTCCCCGGAGGTCCGCACCGTTCGCGACAGCGTTTACCGCCGAGTTCTTCACCACTATTTTTTTGGTCTCCACCAGGGCGTCCTCTATAGGATGCACGACCTCTCTGAGCTGTCTTTCATCGTTCTCTTCCTTCCAGAAATGGTATGCGTCGACTGCTTCCTGAATGGTGTTCGTGTCGTTTTCCTCCAGGAATCCCTGCTGCGTTCTGCGGAGCTCCATCATCTCTCCCTCTGTATCGAGTTTCTCCGCGAGCTGATCCACTAGTACCCGGACGTAGAACCCTGCCTCGCACTCGACGCGTCCGAGTATTCTTTCTTCCTCCTGCTCGATAAGCTCTACTTCGTGCGCCTCTCGCTCGCGTTCCCCCTGTTTCACGGCGCTTTTCTCTGGCGGTACCTGCCGGTTGGTTCCCCTGAAACTTTTTAGAGCCTTTCTGACCTCTTCATGTTCGACCTTCCTTTCAAACGAGGCCTCGAAGACATACTCCTTATCGCAGTCGCTCAGTATCTTCTGTATCCTGGTGCCCTTCTCCAGGCCGACGGGAAGAACTCCGGTCGCGTTGGGATCCAGGGTCCCGAAGTGACCCGTCTTCCTGAGATTCAGCTCCTCCCTTATCCAGGAGCTGACCTGGTTGGATGTGGGTCCGAACGGCTTGTCGACCACGATGAAACCCTTGCCTATCAGATCTTCAGGGTCCCTGTTCTGAGGCACCTCGCCGAACTCCTCGCTCGGCTCCACGTCCTCTACCGTGTACCACTCCATGTGAAGTAATCAGGCGATGAATTTAAGACAGCACGGCCTCCACCGCATCCCAATCCGGTTGATCATCTTCCTCATCTGTATTTCCCAGGACGTAAATTGAGTGATCATCGGAACTACGTCCGACAGCTACTTCACAGTTTTCTGGATTTCCATAGATGTCTTTTACTAAACTGAGAAACTCTCCCCATGTACATGTGTCGCTATCTTTCCTGACCGGTCCATCATCTACTATCTCGCAACCGTAGACTTCCACTTCATCGGTTCTTCTGGGGTTAGGAACGCCTGGTTCGCCTCTTACCTGGTTTTCAATGTGAAGCGCTGTTTCATCGGTACTGTAAGCTGTTGCCATGCACTGCACTCCTCCCTCGGGTTTTATTTTTACCCGTCTTTTCATGCCACTCCAAGCATCTTGCGGAATACGAAGGTGAGAGGCATCGCTATCAGTATGTAGAAGCCGAGCCAGTTGAGCTCGTCGCCCGCCAGTATCGGGATGCTGAACGGCAGCTCTATGAACACCGTGTTGACCTTGGCGAACCTCCCGGAGTAGTCGGAGAATATCCCGCTGCTCTTGTTTCCTATCTTTTTGACCCCCCACTTTGCTCCGAGGGCGTTGAAGTACTCGCCCTTCGCCGCCTTCTGGCCCTCGAACTCGATGAAAGCCGTATCGGTCGTGTTGTTCACCTGGAGGGTCGCTGATTCGCCGGCGTAGCTGAGTTCTCCCTCGTAGATACCTGGTGTCGCTGTCCCTGACAGCTCCACGGTCGGCGCGAAAGTGGCTCCGAGCCACGGGAAGACGAGCGCCACAAACACTATGGTTCCAATCATCGGCTTGAAGTTCTCCATCATGAGCTCCTGGTTCACCTCCATCGACTTCTTCATGTGCTCCGAGGCCTTGTCGGACTGGTCGTTGCTCCTGGCTTCCTTCATCTTGTCCTGGTGGTGACTCATCTTTTCTTTCAGCTCTTCAGCCTTCTCTATGTCCAGGAAGTACCAGTATATTATCGAGAAAAGGCCTGCCAGAACGACAGAGAAAAATCCGAGCGATACGTAAGGTCCCAATGACAGGAGCGGCTGGAAGAGCCCGTTGTAGAATGTGTACATTGATTCGAGTATCGGCGCCAGCTCTCCGGCCATGAATTACTTTCCTCCGGGGACGCTTTTAAACCAACTGTCGGGTTTCTATCACTGGAGGAAGTCCTTCAGCGCGGGATGTAACTCCTCCATGTGCTTCTTGGCGAGCTGTTCATACAGCCTGTAGAGTATCATCACAGTCAGTAGTATTCCGGTTCCTCCTCCCGCGGCGTTCGTCATGTTTGCGACAGCCGCCAGGAGTCCGACCACCGCGCCTGAAAGTACCGTCAGCCCGGGGATGTACCTGTCTAGCACCTTCTTGATCACGCGCGTGTCTCTCCTGAATCCAGGCACCTTCATTCCCGTGTTGTGTATCTGTTCCGCGACGCTTTCGGAGTCCTGGCCGGATGTCTTCATCCAGAAGATCGAGAAGACGGTGGATCCAACCACGTAGACGCCGGTGTATATCCCCATGTGAACGAAGAGGTCGACCGGCTGCACTGCGCTGAACCCGGTCTGGAACACGGCCAGGACCTCTTCCGACGGCGGGCGCAGAAGCGACACGAAGCCGGAGGTGAACTGCCCGTTCTGGTTGAGGTACCCGAAGATCGAGGCTGTGCCCCTCTCCGTGAAGGATGTTCCGAGAATCCTCACGTTAGAAATCAGGGCTGCTATCAGTATGACTGGCATGTTCGAGGTGTAGAGGAACTTCAGCGGCCATTTCTGTCCAAATCCTCTGACGTTTCCGAGAGTCAGGGGTATCTCGACCCGCATCGACTGCAGGTATACCACCGCCACGAAGACCAGAAGCGTCGAAACTATCGGTATCAGGGAGGTATACTCCAGCGTCTGGGTGAACTGGAACAGGGCTCCGACCGGAGTTGCTCCCGCCTCCCAGAATAGAGGCGAAGGAGGGCTCTGCTGGGCCAGGGGAGACAGTATTCGTATGTAGATGGTCTTGGATACTCCTGCCGCGATGAAGATACCGACTCCGCTCCCGAATCCCCATTTCTGGACCAGGTCGTCCATAAGGATGATCAGCCAGGCTCCCATCGTGATCTGGCCTCCCACGATCGCCAGGGTTACCGGCTGACCCGGTCCTATGCCGAACACTCCCAGTGCGTAGCCGAAGCCCTCGAGAAGTCCGAGGCTGTACGCCAGAACCTTCTGTGCGGCCTGGAACTTCTGTTTGCCGGATTCAGTGTTGGTATCCCAGCCGATCAGCTCGGATCCCACCATCAGCTGCAGCACGATCGATGACGTGACTATGGGCGAGATTCCCAGCGTGATTATGGTGCCTATCTGGGCTCCCAGGATCGTCTGTATGGTTCCAAGGTTCTGGAGAGCCTGGTTCACCGCTCCCGTGTTGGCGCCCCAGAGGTTGATCGATCCCAGGGTGAAGTAAATTACAAGAACAATGCCCGTCCAGCTCAACATCTCCTTAAGGGACTGCTCCTTTTCTGGCTCCGAAACCGATGGTAGATAACTAGCCGCCTGGAGCAGTGCCGACGCCATCTTATTCCTCGACTACTGCCTCTCCATCTGCCTGCTCTATCTTCTCTTCAGCAGAGCTTGAGAAGTTTTCAGCATGTACCTCGATCTGCTTTCTAAGTTCTCCTCCGCCGAGTATCTTGTCATATCCTGCTTCGGAGGCGTGGAAAACGTAGGTTCCGTCCTTCTCCTCTGCGGCGCCTTCTTCGACGAACTCATCGATCCTCTGGTCGAGGTCGCGGAGGTTGATCCCGTTCTGATCGTCCTTCCGGGAGTTAAATCCTTTCTCTCCCAGCTGGTGGATTCCGTCCACCGTCATCTTTTCATGCTTTGCCTTCTTTCCGCGTCCCGCGTTTCCTCTTCCTCCACGGTTTCCGGCTCCCCTGTTCTTCTTGCTGCTTCCGTGTCCGTGGCTTCCGGACCTCTTCTTCTTCGATCTTCTCTTAGTCATCTACATCATCCTCCTGACGAGATCGTCCATGCTGGGTCTCTCTCCCAGGGTTCCTCCCTGTCCGTGTTGCTTCCTGGTGTCTCTGAATCCCTTGCTCGGTGGTGTCATGCCAACGGGCTCGCCCTCTCCAGCGTCGATTGCCTCGACAAGTTCCTCGCTGATCTCCCCGTACGCTATGTAGTCCTTCGCCATCTCAAGCATACCTCTTGTCGAGTCAGTGTCCTGAAGAACAACGAGCTGGTTCTTTTTCTCCAGCCCGAGACCTCTAAGAGAGTCCTCGGTCTTAACGTCAACATCGACAGGGCCTCTAACTCTGACTGCTGCTATCATCGTCAACCACCTCGTTTATCTGCTTGAGTGCCTGGAAGACTGCCTTGATCAGGTTTTCTCTGGTCCGTGTCTGCCCCTGGGAAGTTACCCAGACATCGCTTATTCCCCCGAGCTCCAGAACCTTCTTCACGTCGTCGCTGGCCGCCAGTCCCGTTCCCTTCGGAGCAGGCTTCAGCTGCACGGTGACGCTGCCGGACTTCGCCTCCGATCTTATGGGGATGGAGCTCTGGTGGCTCTCGGAGTCCTCCCAGGACCCGCTGCCGTGCTGCGCCTCTATCAGGTTCAGCTTCGCTTCTCGCGTCGCTGATTCTATCGCGGCTCTCGTGTCGTTTGCCTCTCCGTATCCGAGCCCGATTACGCTGTTCCTGTCCCCGACGACGACCATCGCCTTTGTGTTGTACCTGGCGCCGGACTTGTGCATTCTTGCAGTTCTTTTTGATACTGTTCGGCTCTTTCCTCCGCCCTTTCCGGGCGTTCCACCGATCAGCATCACTTCCTCGTCGAGGTCGACCAGCTGGTCCACTATCTCGGGCTCCATGATCGGATCGCTACCTCTCATGGCTTCCTCTATACTGGTTACCTGCCCGCTCGCAACCTTTCTTCCGAGCTTTGTCTTAGGCTTCCAGACCTCTTCTGTCTCCTGATCGCTCACTCTACTTCACCTTCTATCTCGTCCTTTACATTTTCAAAAGCCTCGGTGATCCCGGACTCCTTCATCTCCTCTATGTGTTCGCCACGCATCCTTCCATCGTCAGGCACCATTTCATCGCCGACCGGAACCTCAACTCCGGCATCCCGGAGTCCCTGGACGGCCGCGAAAACCCTGCTCCCGGGCTTGATGCTTCTGAGTCCTGTATCAAGAACTGCTCTGTCGGTTTCAGCTCTTTTTCCAGCCAGGAAACCGGTGAGGTAGGCCGCCGGCAAGTTGCCGGTGTGTTCCTCCCAGCCAAACTCCTCAAGTTCTCCGGAGACCGTCTGCGCCGTGTTTTCATCTCCCTCCCGATTGAAGTGCGATATGTGGACTCTGGTGTGTCTGTTCGAAGTCCTTACCACCGCTCTCGGCCTGCCGCTCTGTAGCAGCTCGAGCCGCTTCTCGTAGTTCGTTGCCTTTTCTCTCCTCCTTCTCTTCTTCACTCTGTAGTTTGATGATTCTGCCATTTTTACGCCTCCATCTTGTTCTCTACGTGGTTCTCGAGATGTTTGGTGTCTCTGAAGAATCCGCCGTTCGCCATGTCGTACAGCTCCCTGTACTGTTCCTGATCGATCTCTCCTTCATCCCTCATTCTTCTCAACCTCTTCCTGATGGCTCTGATCTTCTCCATCCAGTCCTGTTTCTCTGATTTTCTTGCGGTCTGCTTTCCCTTGCGGGATCCGTGACCCTTTCTCTGACCTTTCTTTTTCTGGCTCTTGTTCTCTCTGCTTCTCCCTTTCGAGCTTCCCTTCTGGTCTCGCTTTTCTATCGCGCCTGATTCCACCAGGTTTCTTATGTCCTTTCTCGTGATCGCTTCCTCGACCTTTTCCTGCTGGTCAGGGTCTATCCAAACCCTGTTTTCGCCAACTCCGAGCACCTCTGAAGCCATCCTTTTCTGGCTCTTCAGATCACTCATTCTGTATCACCGTTCAGTACCTTGATATCCATCTCATCTGCTTTTTCCATAATCATGCTTCTCTTCCTGCCACCAACTTTGGAGGCGATCAT
Source organism: Candidatus Nanohaloarchaea archaeon (assembly GCA_042218495.1). Taxonomy (GTDB): domain Archaea; phylum Nanohalarchaeota; class Nanosalinia; order Nanosalinales; family Nanosalinaceae; genus Nanohalococcus. The sequence continues at coordinate 11,005 of JBDGRC010000054.1, forward strand.
CGCCGCCTCTCCTTCCTCGATTTCCTCAAGGTCCTCTGGCCTGTTTACGAGCACCTCATCGTAGCCTGAAGGGTGCAGGCCTCTGACCTCGCTGTCTTTTCGTCTGCCTGCCTTTGGCTTGGGGGCGGCTCCCTTCTTCTCCAGCCTGACGTCGCTGTGCTTTCCTGTAGGACTTCTCCAGCTGTCCGGCGTCTGTTTCTTCTTGTGTGAATCTTCTCTCTTGAAATCCTTGCTCATTCTTTATCACCTTCGATGATGTAGACTCCGTCCTGGAAGGTCCTAGGATCTCTATCTCCCTTGAAGCAGACCTGCTCAAGCCTGGCCGCGGTCTGTGCTACCGCTTCCTTGTCGGCGCTCTTCATTGTTACGTCGTCACCTTCTATCTCTACCTCCACGCCGTCCATTATCTCGACTACGCGGTCAGCTCTTTCTCCCATGAAGTTCTCTATGTGTATCTCGTCTCCCTGCCTGTCGATAGTCATGGGGAAGTGTGCGTACACCCCCTTGAGCCTGTAGACGTGTTTGTCCTTCAGGCCCTGCATCATGTTTTCGGCGTGTGATCTGAAGGTTCCAACAACGCTGGTCACGTCACGCTTCTCGCTCAGCGGTACGAACCTGAGCTCGTTTCCGGAGGTCTCAACCTCGACCATCGCGTGGTCGAGCTTCTTTCTCACCGACTCTCCTTCCTTTCCTATCTCAAGTACTCCGTCCTCGTAGCTGAATTCAAACTCCTCCGGTATCTCCATAGTCTCGGAGCTGTTCATCAGTACACGTACCCCAGGAGCTTTCCTCCCACGTTCTTTTCCTTTGCCTCGTCGTGCGTCATGACTCCTTTCGGTGTCGTCACGATCAGGTGTCCGAAGTCCTTCGCCGGCAGGAACCTCTTCTCCCACTTCGTGAACTCGTCGGCTCCGACGAAGAAGTTGGGCTTGACCGGCTCTATCTGGTTGATGGAGTCGACGTCGACCTTGAACTCTCCGCCTCTGCCGTCCTCGACAAGCTCGAAGACGCCTATGTACTCCTTGTCCTGCAGCTCGATGAGGACGTTTTTTATCAGGTTGGTGGCTGGTGAAACCGTAGCTCTGCCTCTCTCCACGTCTGAAGCGTTGTTGATCGAGCTGAAGGCGTCGGCAAGTGTGTCATGTTGCATTTGTTTTCCCTACTTTAGCTGCTCGAAACCGAGCTCGTCTGCGATTTCGCGGAAGCACTGACGGCAGTAGTTCAATCCATACTTGGAAATTATGCCGCGTCCTGTTCTTCCGCATCTCCTGCATTCTTTCTTTGCTTTTCCGTAGTCGCGCTCATCTGGAGCGTTATGCTTCTCGAACTTCTGTCTCTTCCCTTTCTTGTGCTTGATCTGATCCAGTACCCGCTCGTAGCTCATCTCGGATCACCTTTCGAGCTTCTGGCGGATGCGTTATCATGTCTCCTGTTCATTATTGTTTCACCTTTAGATCGAGCTCGCTGTCCACGAACTCTCGTGCCTCTCTGTCGCTTACCCTGTGCTGTCTTCCTACCTCCGATGGCTTGTGGTCACGTCTTTTGACCCTGTATCCGGGTCTCTCCAGCGATACCGCGACCTCGAATCCTTTCATGCCTATGTCGCTGTCGTAGTCCACTCCGGGCACGTCGATGTACTCTCCGACGCCGAAGGAGAAGTTTCCGTTGCCGTCAAACGAGCCCTCGTCTATTTCACCGGCCGCCGGCGCCACCCTGTCGATGAACTCCCTGGCTTCCTCTCCACGCAAGGTGACCATGGTTCCGATGTTCAGTCCTGCCCTCTTTCCGAAGGTCTTTGCTCCTCTTCCTGATTCTGTTCTAACTGGCTCTCGTCCGGTCAGCTTTTTCAGAAGCTTCTCAGCCTTGTCGACGCTTTCTCCTACTTCTCCCTCGCCGATGTTGACGACGACCTTGCTGACGTGTATCTTCTTCATCTGGTTCACTGGCCGGACACCTCGAGGTCTCCGATCGGCGCAACATTGTCTTTCTTGGTCTCGAACTCCGTCTCGCCGCTGACCTCGACTGTGTCTCTGTCGAAGCCCCGGCTGTTGATCGAAACCACTTCGCCGGTCTCTCCGGCGTGACCTCCCTCCGTGGCAAGGACTCTGGCGCCCTCCTCCAGCGGCAGGTCTCTGACTCCGCTGTTATCGAATACAAGAGTCGTGCCTGTGTCATAATCTTTTTCGGACTGGTAGTTTTCGCCGTTGTGGAGGCTGTATACGAACTCGCCGTTTTCCGTTCTCTTGTCTACTATCTTTCCGGCCGACTTCTCGGAGTCTTCTACAGGCACGAAGGCCATCTCGTCTCCGACCCGGACCGCGCGGTAGGATTCCTCGGCATCCGGCAGCTCGACCACGTCCAGAGTCCCGATTCCCTGCTTTGCATCCCTGAGGGTTTCCCCGTTCCTGAGTATCTTGCCCTTCTGGACAATCTTTCTTGCTTCTTTGGCGCTATCAGCGTACTCGGTTACCTCTCTGAGAAACATCACCGCGGGGATGGCGCTCTTCTTGCTTCTTGATCCCTTTATTCCCGAAACGTACTTTCCCTGTTTTCTCTCTATAGGATAGTGCTTCGGAGCCGGCAGTCTTTTGTTATGTGTCATCTATTGATCCACCTTTCTTTCGAGCCATTCCACTAGCGTCTTCCTGTCCTTGTTTCGCTTCTCTGCTTCGAGGACGGCCTCGTAGTCCGGCTCGTCCATTTCACTCAGCCTGTCCTTCACGTCTCCGATGTTCTCGTCGACGAGGTCGCCGTAATCTCCGGGTTCCTCCTCGCTTTCTTTTTCTCCAGTTTCCTCAGTCTCTTCCTCTTCTTCTTGTTCCTCGACAGCTTCCTCGACCGAGGAGTCGCCCGACTGCATCTGCTTCATCATCTCGTTCTCGTCGTCTTCCTCCAGGGCTTCCTCCATCTCCTCTTCGTCCACCTCTATCTCGCCGAAGTCATCCCTGTCGACGTCGAACTTCTCCATCCTGGCGTCATCGTCGACGTTCATCGCAACAACCTGGATGTTCGACGGCCTGAGAGGTGCCTGTGACTCCGTTCCGTTCTGTCTCTCTACCGTGATTCCGTCGACAAAGACCCTCTGGCTATCGTAGTCTATCTCGTTGATTATCCCGGTTTCGCCGGTTCTGTCGCCCCGCATCACCTTTATCTGGTCGCCTGCCCTGAGTCGGATGTTCCGGGTTCCAAGCTCCTCCCGTAGATCCTGTGAAACGTTCGAGGACAGTAGCTTCTGTTTCACGTGCTGGGGCGCGTTTTCCCTGTACTTTCTCTGCTTGCCCGGTTTCTCGCTTCTCTTCCAGCTCTTGCTCCATTTTTCGTTCACTTAAACCACCTGAGACGCGATCTTTCCGATAGGGGTGAACCTCTGGACGACCTCTTTCGCGATCGGCCCTCTGGTCACGTTGCCCTTGGGGATTTCCTCTTCCACGAGTACAGCGGCGTTGTCCTCGAACTCAACCCGGGTTCCGCCGGGTCGCTGGTACTCCTTTGCCTGCCTCACGATCACCGCGTCGAAAACCTGGCCCTTGACCTCTTGGTCTCCCTTCAGTATCTTGACGACGACCTTGTCTCCGACGCCGGCCTTGGCCCTTCGGCTTCTCCTGCCTTTTCTGGACTTGACTCCGATGATCTCCAGCTTCTGCGCACCAGAGTTGTCCGCACAGGTCAGCTCGGCGCCTTTGTCCAGGGTCCTGGTGATGTTCGATCCTACAGGTTTCATGTCGGTGGCTCTCAGAAAGCGGTTCGAATCCCTCTAGGACTCGACCTTTTCGACTATGACATGTGATTTTGTCTTCGAGATAGGCCTGGTTTCCGCGACGCGGACCTGGTCGCCCTCTCTCACTTCCACTGATTCAGGCACGTGAGCCGTGATCTTGGTGTTACGTCTCTCGTACCTCTCGTACTTCTCTATCTTCTCCGAGTACTCCCATCTCACCGTGGCGGATTTCTCCATCTTCGTCGACTGAACCTCTCCGACGAAGACGCCGCCTCTGATGGAAACACCCTCCTGCTCGGCTATCTCTGCATACTGACTGCTCACGATTTACACCAATGTAGTAAGAATGGATC
>JBDGRC010000055.1:0-2529 GCA_042218495.1 Candidatus Nanohaloarchaea archaeon
GACTCCGTTAACTCCTTTAACCGAGTCCAGGTCCTCCGCTATCAGGGTATCTGAGAAGACGTAGTTCACGACCTTCTCGTACTTCCCGTCGTAGTTTACCAGACCGGATGCGTAGTCTATCACTCCTTTCTTTTTTTTCGCCATCTTCGACTTGGCGCTCTTTGACTTGTCATCGATCTTGTCCAGAGGGAGCATGGTTGCTCTCCCGATGTTCTCCCGCTTCAGGTAGTTTATAGCATCCGTTGCAGCCTCCTTGTTCTCCACGACCACGTTGTTCATTCTTGAGCCGGCTGCCGTCTCAACCGCGACCGCGTACCGCTCATCGACCGATATGAGGTCCTGGAAGGCGCCTATTATCCTGTCGTCGTCCAGCGACAGAACCGCGTCAACCGCGCGGGAGCCCGTGTTGCTCCGGCCCTGCATCTTCTCCAGCTCCTCGATTGTTTCCTCCAGATCCTCCAGCTTCTCGCGCTTGTTCTCAATCTTACCCTTCTTTTTTTCGATCTTGTTCTCCAGATGGTCGAGGTCGGAGCCTCCGGACTGCTTCTCCTCGATTTCCTCTATGCGCTCCTGCTTCTCTTCTATCTTCTCGTCGATCTCCTTAATTCTCTCCTCGAGCTCCTCAGCTCGCTCCTTTTTCTCGGACACGTTCGTGTTCAGGTTCGCCAGCTGGTTGGATATCGCCCTCTTCCTGACCTCGAGTTTCGATGCCTCCAGTTTTTCCTTCCTCTTCTCAAGCTCCCGGTACTTGAGCGCAAGCTCTTTTTCTTCTTTCAGCTCCTCCACGCGCTCCTTCTTTTCCTCTAGCAGCATTTCCTGCTCCTGTAGCTTCTGCTCTACCTCCTCGAGCTCTTCCTCCGCTTCCTCCTTCTTCTCGTCGAACTCTGCGATACCGGAAAGCTCGTCGATCACCTTTCTGCGCTGCCTGTCGGACTGCTCCACGATTTCCGTTACCTTTCCCTGCCTGACGAAGTGGTAGCCGTCGGGATCTATGTTCGCCTTGCTGGCGATCTCCTGAATCTTCGAGGCCTTGCAGTTCGATCCCTGGAACTTGTAGATCGAAGAACTGGCTCTCGTGACCTTTCTGGCGACCTCGACCTCGTCGGCCTCCTCCTCGTCCTCCAGGAACTCGTCGAAGATTCCTGAGGAATTATCCAGCTTGATTCGGACGATGGCGTGATCTGCTGGCTTTCTTGAATCTCCGCCGTTGAAGATCAGCTGTTCAAGCTTCTTTGCACGCAGCTGAGAAGATCTTTTGCCAAAAACGAAGCTTATAGCGTCGATGATATTACTCTTCCCACTTCCATTCTCCCCAACGATCGCTGTGAGGCCGTTATAGAATGGAACAGCGGTTTTCTGCTGGAAAGACTTGAATCCCTTGCACGTGATCTTGTTAATCTTGACCTCTCCGGGATCGTAGCCCTCTTTCTGTTCTGCCTCGTCTTCAAACTCCTGCTCTCCGTCCTCTTCAACCAGTGCTTCTTGCATCTGTTAGGTTAGAATTGCTGGCTCTTCAATAAAAAGGGTGTCGAGCCTGCTCTACACGGAACCAGGTTTTTATTTCCACATTTATCTCTAGAGGGCTTCCTCCAGCCAGTCTCTTATATTTGTTGTATGTTTTCCAGCGAAGTCTCTTTGTCCCTCGAATTTCACTTCTACTGTTGGGTTTCTGTCGGTGTTTTCAACATTCCAGGATAGAGTGTTATTGCCGTCTGTTGCTTGTCTTTCGTCCGCTTGCTCTAAATCGTCTCTGCTCATCACGTAGGTATCTAAAGCGACACCAACTTCTCTTTGGGTAGTGTCTGGTATTATTTCTTCGTACCTGAATTCATTTTCTTCCAGTTTCTCTAATCCTGTGAGGTTTTGTTGGCGTTCCTCTTCAAAAACATAAAGATCTCCGTCTTCTGTTTCCTCCAATTTGCTTTTGATGCTATCTAGAGTGTCTTCAACTTCTTCTGTATCGCCGATAACATACGCAGTCATCCTGGGAGCATTTTGGACTTCTACATCACTCCTTTCCATTCTATATTCTGCGTTTCTTCTGGTAGACCTATCCTCGTATTGAACTCCGATTAGCTTTGCGGTTTCTCCTTTTCCAGTATCAGGCACTCCATCGAACTCCTCTCGAGACATATGTGTTTACTCGGTAACAAATATATTAAACCTTGATTTATCATGGTTCGGGAACTGGGATCTTCTGGCAGGCAACCCGGTCTAAGGTGTCAGCCGGTCGGGGTCTCTCGGGAACAGGATTCCTTCTTTCACGTTCTCGAGCTCTCCTACCTGGCGGACCAGACGGTCGATTCCGAGTCCGTAGCCCCCGTGTGGGGGCATCCCGAACTTGAAGGACTCTAGGTAGAAGGAGATATCGTCGGGATCGATGCCCTCTTCCTCGACCGCAGCCATAAGCCGGTCCATGTCGTGTTCTCTCTGTCCGCCGGACGCCAGCTCGAGCCCTCTGTAGATCAGGTCGAACCTCCTGGACTGGTAATCGTCGCCCTCCCTGGCTTCCATGTAGTAGAACTTCTC
>JBDGRC010000056.1:0-6410 GCA_042218495.1 Candidatus Nanohaloarchaea archaeon
TAAGATATGGATACTGATGTCAGAGATTTCTTTTCTCCTTGATGAACATCTGCCTTCAAGCGTAGCCAAAGGACTAGAAGGTAGAGGCGTAGACGTGAAGACGGTTTTTGACATCAACCTTGATGGAACTTCAGACTCTGAAATCTTAGAATTCGCCGAACAGGACAACAGGGTTATTGTAACTCAGGACTCCGACTTTCTAGAGCTTGATGAAGAACAACATTCAGGAATCGTATTTTTGACAGAGCCGGTAGGTATCGGCGATCTAACCAGAGAACTGGCTAGAGTTCTCGAAAGCTTTGAACCGGACGACTTAGAAAATTCAGTAATTTATATTCCTTTGAATTCCTAGTCTGAATTCAACGTTCGAAGGATAGGAAGTTTCGACTACAATCTTCAAGATCGGTAACTACTCAAATTCTGGCTTGAAGCAGCAATTGCGGAATCAGAACCTTGACTGGGAGTTGGCGCGGCCGTTCTCCGCCTCAGCCTCGACCCTGACAGTAGGTATTACCCCTCCGTCGATCTAGAATTCCTCAGAACCAGGCTTTACCTTTACGTAGAAGGTTGTCATGGGTACGCTGTCCGGTAACACAGGTGATCATCCCAGTCCCTCGAAAGTCACACCTGCTGACCGTAGGACAGCATTATCGTAAGTAATGACAACTGTTAAAACTCATTCGAAGAATATCCCGTCGTCGGGAAGAGGCGTAAACTCGGCCTGGCGCGACTTGGCCTGTGAAGGCTCCTCTCCGTGGTACTTTCTCAGGTACTGGAAGTACTCGTTCGTTCGTTCGATCGCGTACTCGCCGTCCCTGTCGACGATCTCTTCACCGATGAAAAGGAAGAAAAGCCATTTCATCATACGGTTCATGGGCCTGGCGAGTATCCTCGGCAGGAACGTGATGCCTTTCGGCACCCCGGAGTACTTCATCTCGGTATCTACGTTGTACTCGACCAGCGCAAAGTCGTTTTCGCCCGACGGCGGAGACTTGGTTCCGATTTCGGTCTTTATACGCATCTCGCCGTTGAACCCGCTGGGAAGATCATCGGTTATGTACATCGTGGAGGCGAACTCGCCGCTGCTCGCGTTCTCCTCGTAGTATACCTCCTCAGGTCTGCCTCCGGACATCTCCATGTTCTGCTTGAACAGGTACTTGTGGTTCTTGTAGATGTCCGGCACGTTCGGGGATTCGTACCATTCGAGCCTGTTCTGGACCTGGATCCACTCGTCGTTGAACAGGTGGAAGTCCGCCCAGGGGTTGTCCTCGTGGTGTTCATGAGGGTCCGGGGTTTCCAGCAGCCAGTACTTGAAAGGTCCGGCGTGATCGTCGTCATCGTGACCATCGCTGTTGCTGAAAATATCCAGAACATCAAGCGCATCCAGCGTCGCTCCAATTTCCAGCTGACCTTTCATCACTGACCCTGCCACGGTGGCTCGTACTCGCTGGAGCCTGTGCGGACTATAGCGTCCTCGGCGCCGAACCTCTCTCTCATGATGTTCATCATTCGAAGCCCGGTCTCGGCAGCCTCCTCTTCATAGGTTTCGATCTCTCTGGAGTAGAACTTGTTGTACCATATTCCCACGAGGATCTCATACAGCTTGGAGTGGTGGTAGGGCTTCTTATGCTCAGCCTCGAGACCTGAGTGCCAGACCCTGCCCTCCGAGTCAGTTCCCTTGTACGGCTGCGGCTCGATTGAAAGCGGCTCAGCCCCCGGATAAACGGTCTTTACGCTCGCGTCCACCTGGAACCGCGCCTTGAGAATGTCGTCGTCCCGGTCGTACTTGTAGATGTCTCTGGGAGCCTTTGCCTTGAGGCTGAGGTAGTAGTGGATGACAGTGTGCATCGACTTCTCCTTGAAGGCGTGGAGACGGATCCTGTCCTTCGGCTTCTTTACGCTGAACTCCATCTTTCCTTCGACAATCCGGTCCATGTCGAACTCGCTGACCATCATGTCCTTCAGACCTCTGTAAATTCTTGCCGGGTCCTCGTGAACGAAGAAGTGATCCGACTTCTTGAACGCCCTCTCGTTGAAGCTTACCATCCTAGTGCGCCTCCAGGTTCTCCCTGACCCGGTGCATCAGCTCCTCGACCTTTTCCTCGACGCCGTGCTCCCACCTGTGCCGGTTTTTCCCGTAGAGAAACTTGTCGTAGAGCGCGATGTAGGCGTAGTACCAGAGAGTACCCTTGTATCCCTTCGTACTGTAACTCGTCACCAGCTTTCCCCGGACCTGGATGTCCATCTCTCTCTGCTCCTTTGATATGAAGACGGTGATGTCCAGCTGTTCTTCAGTGCGAGTGTCAAAGCCCTCTATGGTGGTTATCTCCGATCTTATGGTGCCTTCGTCGACGTCGTTAAAGTACTGCGGCTCCTCCACTCCATCGAAGCTCATCCGTCTCTCGAGAAGATCTCTCAGCTCCGGGTAGGCTCTCTCCGGGTCGTCGACCGCTATGGTCGTCCTCTGCCTCACGACCTCCTCGACGATGTCCATGCGGACAGATTGTTACCGGCGGTATAAAGTGGTTCCGCCTATGAGGTGTCGAGCGATGACCTGCACTCGGAGCACAGGGCCATTCCGTTCGTCGGAACCAGGTCCTCGGAGTAGTTCTCGCAGTCCTCGCAGACGCCTGACATCGTCATCTCATCAGGCATCGCGCTTGCCTCGAGCTCCTCCTTCTCTTCCATTACCTCGGCGAAGCCAGGCCACGCCCTGAGGATATCGCTCTGGGTAACGATCCCCACTACCATGTCGCCCCGTACCACAGGTATCCTCGAGACGTTGTTGCGGATCATCGCCATCGCGACCTCGTCGAGGAGCTCCTCTTCCTCCGCGACGATCAGGTCTTTGCTCATGACCTCGTCGACCGTAGTTTCACGCGGATCCATTCCCTCGGCAACGACCTGGTAGACAATGTCACGGCAGACGATTACCCCTACAGCATCCCCCTGGTCGACTACGACAAGGCCTCTTATCTCCTCGTCTTCAAGGATGTTCGATGCCTCGACTATGGTTTTATCCTGTTCGACGGCTACTACACCTTCCGTCATGACGTCCTCGATGGTGGCCTCTGATTGCATACATCCAACAATATCGGCCAAACCATTTGAATATAAGGAGTCAGGAGGTCCTGAGATGTAGGAAGACATACGTCTGGGCATAGCCAGCGAGGTCTCCGCCCAGCTCCTGCCTTATGAGCTCCGAGGTCTTCTCGTAGCTACCGGCGTCGCACTCCGGGAAATGCTCCTCGATGCTGGTCCTTATCCAGGTGTCAAGCGGGACGGCCTCCAGGAAACCAAGGGAGAACAGCAGGACGCAGTCAGCTACCTTGTCGCCGACCCCGGTGAACTGCTTCATGTGGTCACGCGCCTCCTTGTAGTCCAGTGATGAGGCGTCCAGGGGATGGTGGTCGCCTGAAGCGATCTTCTTCGCTGTCGATTCGACGTAAGGCGCCCGGTAGCCAAGCCCGCAGTCTCTGAGATCATCCTCAGAGGCCTCAGAAAGCTCCAGGGGATCAGGAAACGAATAATAGGTTTCTCCGTCGAACTCTGCGGAGCTGCCGAAACTCTCGGCGATTTCCTCCTGCATCTTCTGTATCCTCTCCACCCTCATCTGGGCCGAACATATGAAAGATATCAGGCAGGGGAAGACCGGATCCTTTACAAGCCTCATGCCCCTGAAACGGTCGAAAGCCTGCTCCACAACATCATGACCCGGAAGCTCTCTTTCTATCCTCTCAAGATCATCCTCCAGCCTCAGGAGCTCCCTGAGAGCGTTATCGGCATCGAACGTCGACCTCCACTCAAGCACCTCGTCCAGTTGCCTGACCTTTATAACCTCGGCATCCTCTCCCGTGTAAGAAGCGGGGAGGACGGTGTAGTACCATGCATCTCCCCCGTAGAGCTCCGAGTCCTCGAACATCATTCCGTCCTCTCGGCGCCAGAGATAGGTCTGCCCGGACTCTACAGTGGACTGGAGGTCGAAAGGTCCCGGGATCTCTTCAAGAAGTATCTCGCCGGTTCTCACGTTACCGGATCGGCACCATAGTTTATCAGTTGTCAGGTGAACTGCTTCAGTCCGCTCTGGCGTTTCTCCTTGCCGAAGAGAGACTGGAGTGTCTGCTTGAGTATCAGAATCTGCTGCCTGACGTACGGGGAGATCTCGTACTCGTCAATTATGTCCTCCGAGGGCCTCATGTACTTCTTTATAGTCCCCTCAGATATAGTCAGGAGAACCTTTCCCTCGCACTCCGGGCACTCCGCAGTCGTCTTGCCCGTAGGAGCGATCGTCTGGGACCTCAGAGGCACGCGGCGGAACTTCTCGTTGCAGTCCACGCACCTCATCTCCTGGGAGGAAAAGGAACGCAGGTTTCCCTTGATATCGGGTATGAAATGTTTCTTCAGGAGAAGCTCGGCCGTGTCATCGGCATCCACAGCCTTGATCTTCCTTCCAAGGCCAAGCTGGCTCTTCGTCTTGTCGCTCATTTCGTCAAGCGTGACGTACTCGCTCTGGTTTGGAGCGTTTTCCACGTCCCTGCTCTCGTGAGTGTAACCGTGACTGAAAGGCTCATCACCGTAGACGACGTCCTCACCTATCTCGATGTCTGTTTCGAGCTCCCATGGAGGCTTGTAGTCTAGAGTTTCTTCATAAAACTCAAGCGGATACTCACTTACCGTTTCTATTGCCCAGGCCTCGTCATCGATCTCGTCAGGATTTAGAACAGTTGATAATATTAGAGGAGCATCCATAGTCCTTGCTCCAGTAATATCAGGCAAGAACTGTCTCGAAAAGTTCAGTAAACCGTCCATAAGCAGTAGAATCGCATCCTCGTCACCATCACAGTTGTTGGTTACTATGTTGTCAGATGTAACAAAGTTATGCGTATCTTCTACCTCGAGATCATACATAAATCTCTCTTTGGCCCGCTTTACCTCCACGCTCTGGACTTTCTCCATTACAACACCATTCCTTCTATGCTCTTCGGGCTTTCTAATTTTTTCGTAACTATATTCAAGATCTGATTGTTTTGTTTCCAGATCAAACCCTATTTCCTCCCCAAACTTTCTGGCATCCGACGATCTTATATGTAGTTTGTGAGAGACGAAAGTTCTTCCTTTGTTTTTCTCTTTCCCGTAATTCTCTACAAGGATTCCTCCTCCCTTTCTTTCACTCTGCGAATACCTTGCGTATATCCCAAACCGTTTCAGGAGTGTATCAACGTCCTGAAGTAATCCCCTTGAGACGTTAGTAGCCTGGACATGGAGCCTTCCTTTCTCTACAGAACCATCACCGGAGAAGTAGGCCGATAGCATTTCGCTTATCTTATCTTCAGGTAGTTTTTTGGCAAATTCCGGAACTCTCTTCTCGTGAGCCTCTGAAGCAGCACCAAAGCTTTTGAAAAGCTCGTAGATCGCTCTTGAGCTTACAGCAAGAACATTGTCGCCTTCAGAAGGCTCAACTTCGAATACTGTTTCAATCAATGACCTTATACTGTTCTTCAATTCCTTCTCTCCATATGCAAAACGAACCTGGTAGACCTGTTCACCGTCTTTCTCCGACTTTCTTGTATATCCTCCCGCCAGATAGTAGCCTAGAAGTCTCATAAATTCAGAATCTACTTCAACGTACCTTTCAAGTTCTATCTTATCTCCTTTGTCAGCTATGGCGCAGTTTCCTATTTCAATATCGATTGAGGCCCTGTCCGCAAGCTCGTCCAGGGTCTCCTTCGGAACACTGTCCCCGTGCCTGTAGTTTTCAAGAGCTTCCCTGGCTATTCCAAGAGCCTGCGAGGCATTCTCCAGACCTCCGAGATCCTTAATTAGCCTATCTGTGGTTTCCGATATTCCTCTCAACATGTAATCTTCTCCCACCAACTCCAGTAAATCTAGACTTCCTGCATTCTCGGCCTCAACGGGCATTTTCGCCGGAACTAGCAAATTATCATCTTTCTCCACCTCTCTGGCTCTTTTAACCCCTTCGCTTGTCTTTAATCTATGGTCGGGAAACGTCTGTAATTTTCTTCCTGACTCGGTTTTTATCTCAATCTTATGATCTTGAGCAGGCGTTTTAATGACCTTGGAAGCCTTTGAATCAGCAACCGAACCCTCATCAATCGAAATGACTTCCTTCGAAATCTCCTTCTCTCTTGTACCTGTCGAATCAGTAGTTTTCTCGTCTTCGGCGCTAGCATATATCTCTTTCAAGGATTTGGAAGTTCCATCAGCCATCTTTACTTCCGTATCGCCCGGCAAACAGTTACGTCTCTTCGCCGCGTGCCAGTAAGGATGTGAATAGATACCCTTGGCATCCGTGAATCCTATTATGCGGCCGACAGTGCCACCGGATGTGTGGGGCGCGAGTCCGATCACCAGCTCTCCCACGAGATCCTCTTTTTCCTCAACATCATAGT
>JBDGRC010000057.1:0-1846 GCA_042218495.1 Candidatus Nanohaloarchaea archaeon
GCATCTGCTTGTAGAGCTGCGGGCTCTGCGACAGGAACGCTTCTTCGCCGTAGTATACTACAGGGAACAGTTCGGCTCCTCCTTCGGCTCCCATCTTGGCGATGTTCGGCGTCTGTATGTTTATGTAGCCGTTTTCGTCGAACCATTCTTCCATCGACTCGATGAGATGGCTCCTGAGTGAGAAGATTGCGTGCACCTCCGGTCTTCTGAGATCCATGAACCTGTTGTCAAGCCTGGTAGCCCTGTCGGAGTCTATTTCCTTCGATATCTCCATCGGAAGCGGCGACTCCGCCTCTCCTATGATTTCAAGATCCGAGGGCACGAGCTCTCTGTCTCCTGGTGCCTGATCTGACTCCTTGACGGATCCTCTGATCTTCAGGACGTCCTCCCTTCCCACTTTCTGGGCTTTCTCGAACAGGTCCCTGTCTTCGTCTTCCTTGAAAACTGCCTGCATCTGTCCTTCTCGGTCTCTCACGACTATGAACGTGATTCCGCCTAGATCTCTGATTTCGTGGGCCCACCCGGCCACTGAGACTTCCTCGCCGTCCATATCCGGCGTGATCTCGTGTGTGTAAGTTCTTTCGAGCATCTTCACATGGAGAATAGTTGTCGAGTTTTTAAATTCAGACAGGGCCTGAACTAAAAACCGTTGCCCGATATTACATTTTATGTTCCTGACAGGAGATGAACTGAGGAAGGAGGTTGAGTCCGGCCTGGTGTCCGGTTACGTCGATCTGGATACCCAGATTCAGCCAAACGGGTTCGACCTGACTGCGGCCGAGATCCACAGCTTCGGAGGCGCCGGAAGGCTTGACTTCTCGAACTCTGAAAGGGAGATCCCAGAGACGAAAAAGATCGAGCCGGAGAGTGAGGGCGAAGATGACGCATACGGGTGGTGGAGGCTGTCACGGGGCTGCTACAAAGTCGTGATGAACGAGAGGGTCGATATACCCAATGATATCGTGGCTGTAGCTTTCCCGAGGTCCTCGCTCCTGCGTATGGGTGCCACCACCGAGAACGCCTTCTGGGACTCAGGATACTCCGGTGGGGGGGCTTTCATGCTGAACGTTGAGAATCCGGAGGGCGTAGAGATCAAGGAAAACGCGAGGATCAACCAGCTTGGATTCGTGCGCGTTGACGAGTCAGAGGAGGCCTACTCCGGCGTCTACGGTGACTGACCTCCTGATTTATTAACAGGAATGGGAAACTAGTAGTTAGTACATTGACAGCTGAGGACGACCAGCTATACGTCAGGGTGGACGGCTACAAGGTGCTGCTTCAGGACCTGGAGGCCGTGAGGCAGATAATCGAGAACGTCGAAGAAGCCGCTGAAGTACTCAGACAGGTCAGAGAGGTCAAGGAGAAGACTCTCGAAACCGTCTATGAGAACATTGACAGGATGAACGAGAAGCTGGACGATATAGAGGTCGAGATACCTGAAGTCCAGGAGCAGGTTCCGCGCCAGGTAGATTTTGAACAGCCGGAGCCAGAGGGCGAGGTAATCGACGAGTCCGTTCAGGAGCTTCAGTCCGAGCTCCAGGAGCTACAGCAGGAGCTGGGAGAGCTGAACCAGTAAGCCGAAGCTCAGGATATCCTTTCGCAGAGCATTTCTTCGTCAAGTTCCTTTCTCATCTCCTTCCAGGCCTTTCTCAGCCCTGCCTTGCTTACCTCGAGTATCTCTCCTGCCTCTTCCTGTGAAATGTTTTCACCCTTGATGTTCTTTGCTCCGTAGATTGCAGCCGCCGCGGCTGTTCTGGCTCCGTAATTCTCTCTTTGTACCGCGGCGAAGCGGCCGGATTCGAAGAAATCTGTCGTCACGTCTACTATTCGATGAGCTTCTCTTCTC
>JBDGRC010000057.1:1946-4488 GCA_042218495.1 Candidatus Nanohaloarchaea archaeon
TTTGCCGGGGGTGAGATTTGAACTCACGAACCCCTGCGGGACAGGATTTCTTTTCCGAAAACCTGTGGCTTTATTTCCCATCCGTGTACGAACGGGATGATCTTAAGTCCTGCGCCTTTGGCCGCTTGGCTACCCCGGCTTGATAATTATTGGTCGGCCGTCACCTTTAACTCAGGACCCCCAACAGGTTTTAGAACCCTCTCTCCCTCGAAGACGGTTGTTTCGAAATGGCTATCCATGGATAGACACATTCCTCCTACAGAGTCTTCAATATCTTTATAGCGGTCTTCTAGTTCTTCGAGTCTCTGCCTGAAGACTTCTTCCTGTCTTCTGGTTCTGGAATGTTTTTTGTTCGGCCCGTCCAGGTATTTTCTTACCTCTAACATCTTGTCATGGAAGGAAGTCATTGCGTCCCTCAAAAGGATGGAGTAAAGTCTTGAGTTTGCTTCAGCCCAGGCTCTGCTCTTGCCTTCCGTTGCAAAGGGATAGCTTTCGCCCCTGCTGTACTTAAGGTCCGGATGGTTTGTCAGGGCGTCGGAAAGCTTCCTGGCTCGCTCGTAACACTGGTCCAGGTACTCAGCCAGTTCTTCGAATTCCTCTTCCACGGCCTGATCGCTCTCAAAAATACTGGTACTGGCAGTTCACAGCTCTTTGACTTCTTCTTCGAAGCTTTCAAGTTCGCTCTCAAGGACTTCGAAAGCCTCCTCGAACAGCTCTGTGTTAGTGTAGCCGCTGGAGGATTCGACCCTGAAAAGAAATTCTCCGTTATCGACCTTTTCGTATCCTACTGTTCCTCCCTGGTGCTTCGCGTGTTCTCTTCCTCTTCCCAGTGACGCCTCACCTTCCAGTTCGACTGACTGACCTTCTTTCAGGGTTGCGATGACTGCCTCCGGATTTACTGGCTCTATCCCATCGTCGTCGGTCTTGATATCTTCCGCACGGAGCTTTCCTGGGCCCTCCTGCTGGACGGCCACGTGAACCGTGTCTTCCTCCTCCACTCTGTCTGGAACGGTGAAAGGTACCTGTCCTATCCTGTGGGCCAGCATCTCATCGAAGAGCGCCGACTCGTTGACCGTTATATCAACGTGCTGGACTGCCAGCGTCGGCACCTTTGATAGAACTGTTCTCCTCAGAGAGTTTGCCACTGCCTCGTTCGCATCCGTGAGTCTTATGATAGACACTCTTTCGTCTTCTTCTACCTCTATATCCATTTTTACACCCTTCTTCCTCTCTTGCCGCCTTTTTCACGGCATCCGTCGTGTGGCACGGGCGTGACGTCCTCGATATCTCCGACATCAAGCTCGCTCCGGGATATGGCCCTTATGGCTGGCTGGGCTCCCTTTCCAGGCATCCTGGCCTTGGAACCGCCAGGAGCTCTTACCTGTATATCTACCTTTTCTATTCCCTTCTCCTGAGCCTCTTCCACCGCCTGCTTGGCGGCTTTCATTGCCGGGAAGGGCTCTCCCTGCATTCTTCCCTTGTCCGTGACCATTCCTGCCGAGATCCTCGCGATCGTCTCGGCGCCCGTGGCGTCCGTAAGGTGGATAATGGTGTTGTTGAAGCTCGAGTAGATGTTCACTATTCCTTTACGTGTCATTGATCATCTTCCTCCTCTGCGTCGTCCGTCTCGTCTCCTTCTGCTTCGGCTCCTTTCTCGTCGCTGCCGTCTTCTTCGGGCATCCTTATCTCGATTTCGCCCTCTTCTTCCTGATCCAGCAGGTAGCCGGGAACCGTCACTCTCTGTCCGTCCACGTATACGTGTCCGTGAACGACCATCTGTCTTGCATCTCTCACTGTTTCCGAGTAACCTCTTCTGTCGACCGCTGTCTGCAGCCTTCTGTCCAGTACGTCGGTCATGTTCAGCGACAGTACTTCCTCGAGGCTGTCCTGCTCCCGTATTAGACCCAGCCTGTTGAGCTTATCAAGGAAGTCCTCAGCTGCCTCTTCCTTTTCGGACGCGGCCAGCTTCCTTGCCTGTCTTCTGAAGCCTCTGAGCCTGCTTTGAGCCCTGTATATTTCGGTCTTGCTGGAGAGGCCGTATTCCTCGACCAGCTCGTCTTCTCTGTTTATTCTTTCCTCGTTCCAACCCTCGTTGGGGGTTTCAAACTGCTTCTTGAGCTTCTTTACCATTCAGTTCACCTGTCGTCTTCGAGCGTTCAGTGGCTTTTGCATCATTCCTCACCTTCCTCCTCGTCTCCGCCTCCCGCGGAAGCTTCCTCCTGTAGTCTGGCTCGTGATACGCCGATCTTGCTTCCTGATCTGAACGAGGACTTCGTCTTCTGGCCCCGCACAGGAAGACCGATTTCGTGTCTCCATCCGCGGTAGGAGTCGATCTCCTTGTAGCGGCGGACATCGAACTCCTGCTTGAGCTCGAGGTCGGAGGTTATCAGGTGTATGTCTTCTCCTGTCTCTCTGTCCTTCCGCCGGTTTCTCAGCCACGCCGGAATCCCGTTTTCGTCAGGATTCTTTATAGTTTCCTCTATCTGATCGATCTCCTCGTCGCTGAGGGATCCTATCTTGGTGTCCGTGTCGAACTCCAGAA
>JBDGRC010000058.1:0-18237 GCA_042218495.1 Candidatus Nanohaloarchaea archaeon
TCCATCAATTCCAAGTTTTCTCAGTTCGCTAACTTCCTGCAGTCGGAGAATATTACGGTTAATCGGATTGATGCAAAGGTGAATAGGGATCTTTTGAAGAAGCCTAGTCCGGATGTTATTGCGATAGCTCGGCCTAAGAATATTCAACAGCACGAGATAGGCTTGTTGACTGAGTGGGTTATCAGAAACGGGGGAAATCTTTGGGTATGTTCTGAAAAGGGGGAAAAGGGAGGTAAGAAGATCAACATGCTTGTTACACCCTTCGGATTGTCCGTCAGCGGCTCTCTCCTGGAGGATGACATGAACTTTATAATGGGCAGTAATTCCAGTAGCTCGGATGGTGGCCAAAGTAATTCCTCGGGTTCCGAGAGCTATTATGATGACGCAGGACCTACCGGTGAGGGGGAAGGATCGAGTACTTCAAGTAGTTTGGGAAAGTACCAGAAGTTCAAAGTCACACGGCAGGGAGGAAATATTTTGAATACCTCGTATATTTTCGGTGTTACTCAGGGTATGGATGTTGTTTCTTTCTACGGTGCCTCCGGGATGAAGATTCCTTCCGGCTTGGAGAATACCTGGGTGGCTGTGAAGGGGGAGAGGACTACTTATACTCCTAAGTCTCCTGTTTTCCTGAAAGGGAGTTATCCTCCGTTGGTTGTTGGAACTAAGCTGGGTGAGGGTAGAGCCGTATTTGTGTCCGACTGTGATCTGTTCAAGAACAAGAATATCAAGAAGTTTGAGAACGCCCAGTTGGCGGTAAACACTATGGAGTGGTTGATTCCCCAGGAAAATGTAAAAGAGTCCGATTTCACCGAACTCGTTCTGAGAACTGAGGGCCTTGTAGAGGCGAAGGAGAGGTTGAAGGAGAAGGTCAACAACTTGAAGGAGAAGCTTGAAACTCAGAGAATGATGGCGAGGAGCCAGGAGACTGAGGAAAGTATAGACAAGAAAAGCACTGGCGGAGGTATCCCTATAATCCCTGTTGTGCTTATCGGCGGAGGTTCTCTTCTTCTGATAGGCTCTGTTCTTTACCTTTACAGAGACAGAGTAGAAGAATTCATGAATAGATTCAGAGGCGGTAGTTCAGGGGAATCCTCTGGTTCTGAGGAGAGTACCGGGGTTGATACGAGCCAGCTGGAAGACGAGCTTGACCTGTGAATTATGTCAAGAATTCAGTAGAAAACATTTAACTTGAGCAGCACCGTGATTATCATAGGACTTAAGCTATGGATTATGATGACAAGGAGCTATCGGATGCTGCGGAGAAAATTCTGAGGTTGGATGATTCAACCAAGCACAGGATGAGCTTACCGGAGATAAAGGGAGATACAGGATTCGATGAGGAAAAGATAAAGTCAGCCTTCGAGGAACTCAAGTCAAATTCCATAGATATAGAGCCTCCTGAATCTTTAGAAATCAATGAATTAGGTACGGAGAGCAGTGAAAAATCTGATAATACTGATCAAGGAGGCAAAGAAGAGACCGCAAGGTCCGAGAAATCTCAGAAAGAAGAGGAAGATCAGGAAAAGGACATTAAAGATAGTAAACATGAAGAAAACTCGGAAAAAGAGGGTGGCTCAAGGCACGAGGAGAAAACTGGAAAATCTTCCTCTGAAACGTCTGAAACTAATGTTAAATCCGGTAATAATCAAGAAATGGAAGAAGAGCTAAAGGAGATAAATGAAAGAGTTCAGAAACTGGAGAACAAGGTAGAGGGTGTAATTGATAGATTAGATACTCTTCTTGATGTTAAAGGATCAGGTTCAAGTCTTTCACCGGAAGCTAAAGAGGTACTAGACACTTTGAAGTCGCTTGATGGCGAGGTTAGTGTTGAGCATTTAAAGAATAACTCTAATCTTTCAGAGAGCGAGATCAAAGATGGATACAGAGAGTTGAAATCTAAAGGGAAAATTTGACTAAAGATATTACTTCTCTTCCTTCTTGACTGATGAGATCAGTCTGATCATGGAGACGTCGGTGATATGGCCGCAGTCGCTGCAGACGACTTTGACCCAGTCGATGTTGGGTTTGTCGACGCTGTTGACGTTGAGGTCGTTACCGCATTCTTCGCATTGTGGAGCCATCAGTTTTTTCTCCTCTGTCCGGTAATTGTCGACCCACCTATTTAAGCCTGTTCAAGGTTCACAGGGCTTGAGCACCGTGTTTTCGGAAATGTTAAATATCTTGCGGTGGTGTGGAGGTTATGGTAAACAAGTGGCATGACATCGAGACCGGGCCGGACGGAAAGGCCCCGGAAGTTATTCACGCAGTAATCGAAAATCCTACAGGCACACAGAACAAGTACGAGTACGACAAGGACAAGGAAGCGACAGTCCTGGACAGGGTTCTGTACGCCTCCATCAACTATCCTGGCGACTACGGGTTTATACCTCAGGCGTACTACGAGGACGGCGATCCTATGGACATCCTGGTCCTGACAACTCACAGTACGTTCCCGGGATGCGTCATGGAGGTTCGACCGGTCGGAATACTCTACATGGACGACGACGGAGAGCAGGACGACAACATAATCGCCGTTCCAGAAGAAGATCCGCGCTGGAACGATTTGGAGGACCTGGATGACGTGAACGAGCACAGGAAGAAGGAGATCGCCGAGTTCTTCCGCACCTACAAGAACCTCGAGCCGAAGAAGGAAGTCGAGATCGAAGGCTGGGGTGGAAAAGAAGAAGCCCACGAAGCGATCGAGAGAAGTCAGGAACTCTACAGCGAGAACTTCGAGTAGAAAGTTTTAGAGGAGGTGAGCTTCGGCCTCTGCGGCCGATACCTCTTCTTCCACTCTTACTTTTCCTTCTTGCTCATAGATAAGTTCATAGTCGTTTCCCTGCTTGATGTCAACGTTGCCCGGTTCCCATTCTCCTTCCTCCTCAAGTATCTCGACTCCGTCGCCGCTGGGGATTATGAAGTATCTCAGGCTGTCGCCTATGAACGCTTTGTACTGAGTACCTTTCCGCGGCTGGAAGAACTCCTTCAGCATACGATCAGCTTCCTCTCCCAGTTCCTCCTTCTCACCAAGGAACTCCGAATCCACATGATTCAGGTAAGAGTAGTCGTTCACGCCGAAATCTTTGGGTTTAAACAGTTATTTGCTTTTTGCCTCAGCTGCCTGTGCTGGTGTATTTCGAGAGACCGTACTTCCAGAACCCGTACGCCACTCCATAAGTTAGGGGTCCGGCGATCAGCGAGAGGTACTGGTATGTTTCCCAGCCCTCTTTTCCAAGGAAGAATGTGGCGGGGAAGAACGATGCGAAAGCCAGCGGCACGAGTGTGACCAGGATTATCTGGATCGGCCGGGAGTAGATGCTGAACGGGTACCTGCGGAAGTCGCTGAGCCTGAAGACTATCCATACCAGTGGTCGGGAGCGGGCCATCCAGAACCCGAGGGTTGATATCGCTAGGTAGATTGATCCGAAGGTGAAGATCGACGAAACTATGACGGGTATCCCGTAGATCAGGAACTCCGGCTGGAGAAGGTTCAGACCCATCTGGCCGGAGGCGTATATAATCAGCGCTGCGTTGGTGACAAGCTTGGGGACGTTCTCGTCCCGCACGTTGGACGCGTAGACCTGGAAGAGGACGTTGAGAGGCCTAACCTTGAACCTGTCGAGATCTCCCGTGACCACGTAGTCCTCACCGAGGTTAGTGATGTGCAGCATGAAGATATGGTGTATGTTCATCGAGAGCCCTCCGATTCCCGCGAGGAAGAGCATCTCGTTGAAGGTCCAGCCGTTGATCGAGTTCACCTGGGTGAAGATCAGTGTCAGGAACGCGAGCGAGGTGGCGAGGTTCAGCATCTGTGAAAGCGAGTTCAGCAGGAAGTCGGTCTTGTAGACGAGGCGTGTCTTCCAGTACTGCTTGAAGTAATGCCAGTAGACTGCAGCGTGCTTCCGGATGCTCGCCAGTCCTGTCGTTGATACGCTTTCTTCGCTCATCTAACCACCCTGAACTGTGAGTTTTTTCTTGGCTTTGTACCACAGGAGCTGCGAGGTCGCGAAAAATATCCCTATCCACATAAGCTGCTGCAGCAGCATATCTGTAATCGCTGATCCTGTCGTCTGCATGAGGAAAATATTTATCGGGCCGTCCACCACCAGATGGAAAGGCAGCACGTAGAAGATCTCCTTCAGGCCCTCAGGCAAAAGGTAGAGCGGGAAGACTACTCCTGACAGGAAGCTGACTATAGTGCTTCTCGTGAACCTGACGCCGCTGTCGGTCTTAGTCCAGAAGACAAGCATCGACGTGGAGAGGGCGAGCGCAAGCATCAGGTGGAAGCTCAGCACCACTGAGATCAGGAAAGCCGCAAAGTTGTACATGCCTGGTATCTCAAGCCCTGTAAAGGCCACTCCGATCACCAGGAGAGGAACCGATTTCAGTAGGGTGTCGAAGCTCTGCCAGCCGACCTCGTGGAGGTATGCCTGGGAAAAGAGGGATACAGGCCTCTTCAATTCGTTGACGATGGTTCCCTGGCGGATCTTGTATCCAAACCACTGCTCTATCCCCATGCTTATCGAGCTGTTGATGACCTGTGCCAGTACTATGTACGAGATCACGCGGGAGAGGCCTCCAGCCAGGTCTGCGGACTGACTTATAGCCGTCCAGACCGCGAGGAGCAGGACTATGTAGATAAGCGTCGAGAAAAAGGAGGAAACCGACATCAGGCGGTACGCCGAGGCTTCCTTGACGCCTGTCTTGTATAACTCCCAGTACTTCCTCAAGTACATCCTTTATTCCTCGTCGATCCCTTCGTTGTAGATTTTCTTGACCACTGCCTCGATATCCGGCTCCTTCAGCTGGAAATCCAGGACCTCGTAGTTGTCCAGGACTTCTCTCATCAGATCGCTCGCGGAAATCTTCTCACGGTCGAAAACCACTTCGATGTGACTATCATCTCTCTCGATCTCCTGTATGCCTTCAAGGTCCAGCGAGAAATCTTCGCCGTTTCTGATGTCGAGGATCATCCTTCTCGATGTGAACCTGTTGACGAGCGTGTCCAGCTCGCCGTCGTAAATCTTCTTCCCGGAGTCAAGTACTATTATCCTGTCACATAGATCCTCTATATCGCCGATGTCATGGGTCGTCAGCATCACCGTGATATTCTTCTCCTGATTCATCCTCTTGATGAAGTCACGTATACGCTCCTTCACCGCGACGTCAAGGCCGATAGTCGGCTCGTCCAGGTAGACGATCTTCGGATGGTGCAGGAAGGCGGCGGCGAGTTCGCAGCGCATCTTCTGACCGAGGCTCAGCTTTCTGACCGGTTGATCCCAGAAATCAGAGAGCTGGAGGACCTCGTCGAACTCGTCGATCCTGTCCTCGTAGTCTTCATCATTGACTTCGTAGATCTCCTTCAGGAGCTTGAAGCTTTCTCTAACCGGTAGATCCCACCATAGCTGTGTCTTCTGCCCAAACACGACTCCGATATTCTTCGCGTTTTTCTTCCGCTGCCTGTGCGGGTCTCGACCATCGACCTCGATCCTTCCACTGGAGGGCTCGAGAATCCCGGTTAGCATCTTTACTGTCGTGGACTTCCCGGCTCCGTTCGCGCCGATGTAGCCGACCATCTCGCCCTCCTCGATCTCGAGGTTCAGGTCTTCAACCGCGTGGACCTCCTCGTATTCACGGGAGAACAGGCTCTTGAAGTAACCTCTGATTCCCTCCTCCCTACTGTAGATGCGGAAGGTCTTGTCCAGGTTTTCAGCTTCTATAAGGCTCATAACGAGAAATTTTCAGGCAAGGTTTAAGAAAAGTCTGGAGCTTCAGGGTTCCAGGATTCTTTCGACCAGCGTCTCTGTCTCGTTATCCATCTTCCCTTCAACGTATTCGACAATAGATTCGTCACCAACTACTGCCGCACCTTTCACGGTGTCTATAACGTAGACTTCACCGTAGACATCAGGATTAGCAACTGACGCCAGGAAAGCCTGCGGATTCCTCGCTACAGGAGTCTTTGACGGCGTTTCCACTCTGTAACGCTTAACAAACTCGAAGTTGCCCTCCAGAGTTTCGTCTATGTTCTCCAGTGCGTAGCTGAGACCGTCGCCGTACTCCAGTTGATGTTCGGAAAGGTTCTCGGGATCTATAACCTCTACAGAAGCTCTATCCTCAAGGTTCCTTATCGCTTTCTCGAATCCGCTCCTGGCTTCGAGCGATGGGAACTCCCAGCCCTTCGAGTCGTAGGTCTGTGCTCTAGAGGCCACAGGCTGGTTTAGCATTCCAGGTATTTATTCTTTTATCTTCACAGGCACTCCTTTCTCCTTAAGAAGCTCTACCTGCCGCTTCACGAAGTCCTCCTCGTTCGATCCTTTCGTCGCGATGAGGTAGACCTGTGCGTCGCCGAACGGCCTCATGACCCTTCCGGCTCTCTGCGTTGCCTGTCTACGGCTTCCGCCCTGCCCGGACATGATGATTCCGACCTCTGTGTCCGGTAGGTCCAGGCCTTCATCGCCGATCCTGGATACGATGATGGTGTTGATCTCCCCCTGCCTGAACCTCTCGAAGTACTCCTCCCTGTCCTCGAAGTCCGTCTCCCCCGAGATAAACGGTATATCGTACTCCTCTTCCAGGTCTTCTCCCTGGTCGATCCAGTCGCAGAAGATTATCGTCTTCTCCTCCTCGTGCTCGTCCAGGAGCTCTTCAAGGTTCTGCTTCTTAGCAGGGTTCTTCGACGCGATTATCGCCTTCTTGATGCCTGAGGCCTGGTCGTACTCGTGCCTGTGGTAGTCGGAGGCCCACTCGACCAGCTGGATCTCAACGTCCGGCTTCACGACGTGGCCTTCCTGGAAGAAACGGGCCCAGTCTCCTCCGATCTCGGGCCCGATCAAAGCAAAGATCTCCTTCTCCTTCGAGTCCTCACGGACCGGCGAGGCGGAGAGACCTATTCTTCTCGTACTCTGGAGCGAGGCCGTCTTCCTGAACAGCTTGGACGGGATGTGGTGGACCTCGTCGAAGATGATGAGCCCCCACTCGTTCCTGAAAAGCTCTGTCTTGTTCGCCGCCATGTGGTACGTCGCGATAGTCACGTCGTCCATGTTCTTCTCGTCGCCGTGGTACTCACCGATCTGATCCTCCGTAAGCGTGGTCTTATCCAGGATCTCACGCTTCCACTGGTTCACGAGGGAACGCTGCGGGACGAGGACGAGCGTCGGCCCGTCGATCTTCGCCATCAGTCCTATAGAAGTAACTGTTTTTCCGGAACCTGCCGGGTTAGCGAGTACAGCAGCGCGTTCATCGTAAGCTCTCTCTATATACTCTTCCTGGTAGTCTCTCAGGTCGACCTGGAGATCGGCGCCGATGCTTCTATCAGCTTCACGGAACTTCGAGTTGTCCTCGACCGGGTAGCCTTTCTTCAGGAGCGCTTTCTTGATCTCTGACCGTGACTTCGCTCCCATCGCGATCCGGGACTTGGTGTCGGAGATATCTACGGACAGGTTCTCTCTTACATCATCGATTCCGCGGGCCCACTCCATCCTCTCGGCGTCTGAGGCGACAAGTGCGTGGTAACGGCCCTCGTGCTCTATGGAGAAGATTTCCTGCTTCTCGTACGTCCTTTCAAGCCATTCAAGGAAGTGAGGGTAGCTCCCGACAAGCCTGGTATATTTTTCCTTCATCTCCTCCAGCGAGAGATCCGAGTTCCAGATATCCATCTCCTGGACCTTGAACTTGTAGTGATCTCCGCTCGAGGTCTCCATGTGGGCGATCTCCGAGAACTCGCTGAGCGTCTCCTCGCCCGGGTTCGTAAGTACGATCTCCCGTTGCGGCTCGAAGAAAACCACTCGATCCTCGTCTTCCTCCTGGATTTTCTCGATAAGCTCTTCTTTCGAAAGTTCCTCCAGCTCTTCGCGGGAGAAATCCTCAAGATTTACGTCATCCACCATGCCTTCACGTGATGTGGGCAAAACCTTTTATCCCTAACCGCCGCCTCTCACACCACGGAAAAACATGAAGACAGAGCTCAAGAAAAAACTCTCAAAGGTAGAGGACTTTCAGGATCCGCGTATCTCGCTGGAGCAGTACGTGACACCGCCCGAACTCGCAGCCGATCTCCTCCACGCCGCAGAGATGCAGCGGGACCTCGAAGAAGTTATAGACCTGGGAACGGGCACCGGGATATTCGCGATAGGAGCAGCAGTACTCGATGCGGATGTTACCGCGGTGGAGAAAGACGAGGAAGCGCTTGAGATAGCGAAGAAAAATGCCGAAAAGCTTGGAGTCAGAGAGAAGATCGATTTCGTGAATAAAGACGTTAGAGAGGTGACAGGGGAGCGGGAGACCGTTTTCATGAATCCTCCGTTCTCCCAGCACACTGATCTCGGCATGGAGTTCTGGGCTCGCGCTGTTTCCCTCGGCGAGAAGATCTACGCGGTTTCCCCGGCTACGGGTCGTGAAGGTATTAAAAGTTTCATCGACTCCTCTAACCATAGGATCGTCGAGCTGGAGAACTACACGATAGATCTTCCCGCGACCTACGGATTCCACACGCAGGAGTCACGGGAAACCAGCGTCGATCTGATAATAACGGAGGCAACAAATAATGGAAATTGACACATTCGACAAAGGCGACCGCCTGATAATCGACATGAAGCAGAACCACGGCCTGGCAAACCTTATCAGAAAATCCGTCTGGGAGAACGACGGAGAAGCAGGATACGACAAAGGCCACCCTCTTGGAGACGAATCCAACCTCGTCGTCAAGTCCGACGACCCTGAAGAAGTCCTTCAGGACGCAGTAGATACCGCGAGAGACGCTTTCGAGGATCTCCAGGGCGCACTTTAATCACATTTTCTTCATATATTCTCTCCATGAAGTCCGGAACCCGTTTCCTCGGGATAGACGATTCCAGCCACGACAAGTTCTCCGACTCGGAGGCCTTTCTTGTAGGTGTAGCCTACCGTGGAACCGAGTTCGTCGAGGACATCCGGAAGACAGGGATAGAGATCGACGGCGGAGATGCTACAGAGAAGATAATAGAACTCTACGAATCCGCGGAAGCCTCTACAGTCGGCTGCATACTTCTGGACGGTATCAGCTTCGCCGGACTGAACATCGTCGATCTTGAGAAAGTCACGGAGGAGACCGGAGTCCCTGTCGTCGCGGTGACGAAGAACGAACCGGATAGAGAGAAATTCTACGAGGCGCTGGAGATAGTCGGTAACGAGGAAGGTTTCTGGGAGATGGAGGATCCGGAGACCGTCGAGCTGGAGGACGGAGAGGTTTACGTCCAGTACGCTGGCACGGATTTCGACGGCGCCAGAGAGACTGTGGAGATTTCTACCTTGCACGGCCTGACTCCGGAGGCTATCCGGGTAGCGGACATGATAGGAAGCGTTCTCTGAGAAAAATTTCGTGAAAAATTCTCCGGCTAGGATTTCACATCTGAGGCAGATTTTCCCGGAGGGTTGGGAGGAGATTAAAAACGACCCGGCTTCAAGTTTGCCTGTATGAGGGATGAAATCCAGAGGGTCAGGAAGTTTGTAGATGAGAACCGTTTCCTGGACGAGACCTACTTCATCATCTTGAGCGTGGTTCTGGCGTTCGGCATTCTACAAACTATGGGCACCGGCCTCGGAACGGAGAAGCCAGTAGTCACTGTTATTTCGACTTCGATGTGTCCTGCCCTCCAAGTAGGAGACATACTACTGGTGAAACACACTGATTACTCGAAGATAGAGGAAGGTGATGTAATCGTCTACAATGTTCCAGACACTGCCAAACTAGTCGTGAACGGTCAGAGTTATTTCCTCCGAGTCAACGGGACCAGGCAGACGGATACTGCTGATACACCTGCAGGTCAGATCAGGTTACGGGACGTGAAGGTTCCGACCAGGGGAGAAGATACTGCGGCACTGGAGATAGATGACCAGGTATTCAAAGTGGAGGAAGGTGAGACATACAACATCAATGGGGCGAAAGTCAAGGTTGAATACCTAACGGATCTACCATATCAGAACGTACCCATAGTTCATAGAGTTGTTAGAAAGACTCCCTCCTACCTTGAGACGATCGGCGACAATAATCCCACACAGCTTGAATTCGAGAAAAGGGTGAGACCTTCCCAGATATACGGAACTGTGTACTTCGAGATTATTAGGATTGGACTTGTGAAGATACTTGCGATGGACTTCCTGGGATATGGCGGGGACAGGCCGTTCATCTTCGACTCGACACCTACCTGCGGCTCGGCTTAACCCATTTAAAGGTAACCTCACCATGTAGGTTAACCATGGAGTTCTGTAAAGACGAAGACTGCGGAGGAATGCTCGTGTCTGAAAAAGTCGATGGAGAATCAGTCATGAAGTGCCGCAACTGCGGCACGCTGCACGATGTCGACGGCAGCTACAGGGTGACAGAGGAAAAGGAACAGGACCCTATGGACCGTCTCAACGTCAACGACGACATGGACGAGGAGTCGACACGACCAACCACCAACAAGGAGTGCCCCGTGTGTTCAGAAGACAGCGACGATGAAAAAGAGCACGAATGGTGGATGGAACAGACAAGGAGTTCTGACGAGCCACCTACGCGGTTCTACAAGTGCCGTGAATGTGGAAACGTTCACAAAGAGTACGACTGACGTTTCAGTTTTCCGGATCCCGGAGAAAAAACTTCCTCCGGTCCGACAGAAATTTTTTATTCCTCCACTCGATCTGCGAACTGCTTGATGGAACTTCTCAAATCCTTTAATTCGTCCTCCACGTCTTTCTGGCGCTCATCAAAGCTTTTTTCCGCGGAATCCTCTTTCTCTTTTTCGACCTGGTTGAGCTCTTCCTTGAGTTCTTCGGCGTTCTCAAGTTTCTCTCCATGTCTGTCAAGTCTATCCTCGACACTTGATATCCGGTTTTCGATCTTCTCCATCCTGGAATCCAGTTTTTCGTTTCTTAGATATGCTTTCCTGATTGCCTTCTGCATCCCCTTGAGAGTTTCGACCAGATCCGATTCCAGATCTTCAAGGTCCTCAAGCCTTCTCTTGATCCCCTTCTGGTTACGGGAGAGCTGCACGAAGAACTCCTTAAGCTCCTGCGCATCTGCCTCTTCCTCGTCAGGCTGATTCATTATCTGCGCCAGCTCGTTCTCTGTGACGGAGTTCTGGCTGATGTTGTTAACCTCTGCTCCGAGATCCTGGACAGCATTATCTACAGCGTTGATATGTGATTCAAGCTGATTCAGACGGTCTATCACTGTCTCGATTCCCTCCGCTGCTTTCTCTCCTTCCTTCCCGAGAAGATCCATAATCAGAAAATTTTCCTTCCACGTATTTGAAGCTTTATGAAATTCTACCAGTCAGTGTCTTCCTCCCTGTTACTCATAGCAAACTCCGCACCCACCAGGAACAGCGCGAATCCTATAAGAACAAACAAGGTGCCCGTGGCAGCACCCAGAGAGACAAGAGAATAGAAGAAACCACTTACTATCATAAGCAGGAAACCGGAAACTGCCATCAAGAAACCGACTTTGTGCTTTCTCTCGGATTCCACGACTCAAAATACGTTTTCCCCGTTCAATAAGCTTACCCGCCGAGAGGGTATAGTTAAAACATTTGGAACCTGTTCCTACTTATGCCAGAAAACCAGCGTAGAGCCCCGGCAAGACCGAAAAACATCGAGGAAATCGACCCGAGAGACGATATCAGGGTGAGGATAATAGGAACCGTGCTTTCAGTCGACGAGGACTCGATCTCACTCGACGACGGATCCGGAACGGTCGAGGTATTCCTCGAGGAGGAGCAGATGGAGGATCTCGAGGAGAACCAGCGGATCAGGGTCCTGGGAAGGGTGCTTCCGACGCCGGACAGTTTCGAGGTCCAGGGCGAGATAGTACAGGATTTCTCCGATGTAGACCCGGAGCTCTACGGTAGGGTTAAAAAAGTTGTATCCACTTCAGAATAACAAAGGTGACTCGTGTTGTTCAAAGCTGAACTAGAAGAAGTCGGACTCATCAAGGATTCCATGAAAACCATTTCAGACCTTATCAGCGAGGGGCTTTTCCAGCTGAAGGACGACGGAATCCACCTCATCGCGGCAGATCCAGCGATGGTAGGACTTGTCGACTTCCAGCTCGAAAAAGAAGTATTCGAAGACTACGAACTCGACGAGGAAACCAAAGTAGGACTCAACCTGGAAAACTTTTACTCAATCCTCAGAAGAGCAAACAGTGACGACACGATCACCTTCGAGCTTGACGAAGACGAGTCCAA
Source organism: Candidatus Nanohaloarchaea archaeon (assembly GCA_042218495.1). Taxonomy (GTDB): domain Archaea; phylum Nanohalarchaeota; class Nanosalinia; order Nanosalinales; family Nanosalinaceae; genus Nanohalococcus. The sequence continues at coordinate 12,210 of JBDGRC010000058.1, forward strand.
GTTCCACATCACCATGGAAGGCATGAGTACGAGGAACTTCTCGCTTCCGATCCTCAACCTATCCGAGGACGACATCCCTTCCACAGACCAGCTCGACTTCTCCGTAGAAGCAGAGCTTGAAACCTCTGTACTTGAAGGAGCGATCAAGGACGCTATGGTCGTCTCCGACTCGGTCACGATCTCCGCAGACTCTGATACTATCAACATCGTATCCGAGGGAGACCAGTCCAACGTCGACTTCGAGATCTCCGGCGATAGCGACGGTGTGATCGAGCTTGAAGGAAGCGAGGCGAAGTCCATGTTCTCTCTGGACTACCTGAATAAGATGATCGGCGCAAAAAGCCTTTCCGACACAGTAACACTCAAGCTCGGCGAAGACTTCCCTATGAGGCTCGAGTTCGTCGTACCTGACAAGGCAGACCTCAGCTTTGTCCTCGCGCCAAGGATAGAAGAGGATTAAAGATGAGCGGAAGGGAGAAGCTCTCTCCCGGTTTCCTGATCTCTCACGATGCTGATGAAGCTTTTCCTACAGAGGAAGAGAGATCGAGCCTGGGCTACGAACCTCTGGACCTTTTTCTAAACGCTGAAATTCCTCAGGATTCAACACTTGACCCGAGACTTATTCTTGGAAGCGATAGCGCTGACGAACTGATCGAAAACCTGTCAGCGGATCTATACCTCGTTTTCAGGTACACTAGAGAGGATATGGATATAGAAGCGGTCGAAGAGGTTCCTGGAGGTGAAAGAGAGCTTCCAGGGATACAAAGAGAGCTCTACCAGGCTTCCCTGAGACCAGACAGTGACTTCGTGACGCTAGCGGAGATTTTATCTGATACGGTAGAGCAAGTTACAGAGGCAGAATACATGTACCCGGCTGATACGAGAGGTGAAGGAAGAACTCAGAGATGCGAGGACTTCGGAGAGTACCTTAAGGTTCTGGAGGGACAGAGTCTAAAAATCTGGCCGGAAACGTACGGCATCAACGAGATAGAGATAAGACCTGGCCGGATGACCGCAGCTATGAGTCTCTACCAGCAAGAAGTGCAGGTCCATAGAGAAGAGCCCGAGTTCAGGAGACGTGGTATCGAGGACGAAGAAGATTTCTGGGAAGAAGTAGAACTGAACTACAGTGAATCGGAGATAGACGAGATCGAGGAGAGACTCGAATCAGAGGGATTCCAGGTAAGGAGAGAATATCTTCCGAAAAGCATCAGTCCACCAGATATATGATCGAAAAAGAGAAGTTCAATATATGTCTGAATACAACACCGAATACCCGGAACCTGTGACTGGTGCACTCATACTCAACGAAAACGACGAGATTTTTCTGATGAAGTCACCAAAGTGGGAGAACCAGTGGCTCGTACCCGGCGGACACGTCGAGAAAGGAGAGAAAATAGAGGACTGTGTAAAAAGAGAGGTCAAGGAGGAAACAGGACTTGAAGTCTCCGATGTAGAATTTGTTACTGTTCTGGAAGGAATGCCAGAAAAGTTCGAGCGTGACACGCATTTCATCTTCCTGAACTACTCCTGTCGCGTCGAAAACCAGGAAGTGGAGCTTGACCAGGAGAAGGCGGTCGAATACGTCTGGATAGATCCTCAGGAAGCGCTGGAGTCGGACCTGGATATCAACGATAGCACTGTAGATTTCATACAGGCTTTCCTGCGACAGGAGTAACTAGAACTATATATCTTCGTAGGAGTCGATATCTGAAGTATCTAGCGCTGCGTACTCCATCGTGTTTCCTATTCCAAGAGTGTCCAGCATATTTCCTTCTCTTGCCTTCTCCGAGAAGTAGTCTTGTGCTGTTTCGTACTTTCCGTCGAGCCATTCGCTTTTCACCGCTCTCCTGAGGCCGAACGGGAAAACCTGGTCGGACTGCCTGTACTGTACGTTGTAGGGACTCAGGATATCGTTTATCTCTTCCTGTGAGTGGACGTTGCTTTCCATCGGAAGCGATTCCTTCATCCAGTCCCTGACGCTTTCCTCCCTGTAGAAATCGACTACAACCGCGTCGCAGGCGACCGCCATCTGCCCGATAGCTTCTTTGGAATCAATCGCTTCAAGGTGCGTTCCTCGCGGGAAGAAACCGAGGTCGAAGCTCCCAGGCTGGAAAGGAACTGAATGGACATCTGCCTGGACCACGTTCTCAACTCTTTCCTTGTCCCTGGCGTACTCGGCAGGTTCACGTCTGAACTCGAGTCCTGTTCTCTCAACACCGGGAAAATGTTCACCGAATTCCTCCATCAGGACACCTGTGTTCATCGCGAACTCGGCCACGGTATCAATACCGTCGAGGTCGGCCACGTGCTCAGCTGCTCGCTTGTAATTCTCCCATTTTCTCTCCCTTATGCTTTCAGCCCCTGGTAGACCGGAGTAACGCTGCTCCTCGTACTTCTCCGGGTCGCTGTAGTGGTCGTCGTCCGATTCGTCGTCGAGCCAGGAGACCATCCTGTCCACGTCGACATGGTCATCTATCCACGGCTCGGCCGACTCCGCCACCTTCCTGAAAGCATCTTCTTTAGTGATCATGAGATAACGAAAACCTGTCAAGGTTTAAATTGATGAATCCATGGACAGACCGACAGGATTTTACGGGAGGAAATAGAAACAGATTCCATGGCAGAAATACCGGAAACCGAGGAAGAGTGGCGCGAAAAACTGGATCCAGAGGAGTTCAAGATTCTCAGAGAAGCCGGTACGGAGACGCCCGGAACCGGAGATTACATCGGGAAAGACGAAGACGGGACCTACCGCTGCAGAGGATGCGGCGTGGAGCTTTTCGACTCCGACACAAAGTTCGACGACGAGGACTCCAGGTGGCCGAGCTTCTACGACGTAGTCAAGGAGAACGTCAGATTTGAGAAAGATACCAGCCACGGCATGGAGCGCGTCGAGGTGCTCTGCGCCGAATGTGGATCACATCTCGGACACGTCTTCGAGGATGGACCGGAGCCGACAGGGAAGCGTTTCTGCATCAACTCGAAGGCGCTGGATTTTGACGAATCTGTGGAAGAGGACTGAGCCCTGGGTCGGATTTTTACCTTTTGCTTCAAACCTTCCTGTTATGGGGGAGAGGGAGAAGCCGCAGGACTGGAAGATACGGCAGTACTACGAGCAACAGGAACTTGTTGACCGCTTCCTCGAACTCGGCCAGTACCGCGAGGTAGTCCCTACATACCAGCAGGGATACGGTAAACGTCCGGACGCGATAAACTTCAGGGGAGACTTCGAACAGCTGGTGGAGAACGGCGCCGTAGCGTTTCACGCCTCCGTCGAAAGGTGGAGGAACCCGCTTCTCATAGATTCCGTCTCGGATCTAGACGATCTGCGTGAAAACTGGGATCTCGTACTGGATATCGACTGCGACGATAGCTTCGAGCTGGCGAAGGAGACAGCGAAACTTGTGATAGAGGAGCTCCACCAGCACGGGATAGAAAACGTCTCAGTCAAGTTCTCCGGCAACAGGGGTTTTCACATCGGTGTCCGGGCGGAGGCTTTCCCGGAGAAGGTCGACAGCGAGGAAATCACGCTGATGTACCCTCAACTGGCCAGAGGTATCGTGGATTACCTCCGTAACAGCCTGGAAGAGGATATGAAGCGGAAGATCCGTGAATTTGATCTCGAGGAGGAGATGGAGACCGAGGACGGCGAGGATCCGTACCAGGTATCGGATATCGAGAACGACTGGGGACAGCGCCACCTGTTCAGGATGCCGTACAGCATCCACGACGGGAGCTGGCTGGTCTCTCTACCGATAGAGGAGGACGAGATCGACGGCTTCGAGAAGAGCGACGCGGAGATCGACAAGGTAGATTTCGAGACGAATTTCCTTGACGAATACGAGGAGAACGAGGCTGCGAACCTCGTGATCCAGGCGATGGACTTCATGGAGCAGCGGAGGGAGGAGAGACGCGAGGAAAGGATCGGGAACTCGGATGGAGAGTTCGAGACGCCGGACGAGGCGATACAGGAGAAGCATTTCCCGCCGACGATAAAGAACATACTTGAAGGACTTGAAGACGGGAGGAAGCGCGGGCTCTTCATCCTGATCAACTTCTACCTGACCGTCGGATACTCGATGGACGAGATCGAGTCGAAAATCTGGGAATGGAACGAGAGGAACGACGAGCCGCTGCGGGAGGCATACGTCAAGAACCAGCTGAGGTGGCACAGGAACCGGGAGGAAATCGTGCCGCCGCCAAACTACGACTCCAACGGCTACTACAGGGACATGCAGGTATACGAGGGCGACAACCTCGAGGAAGAGGTGAAGAACCCTGTCAGCTACGCGTTCAGGATGGCCAAGAACAGGACCGGCGAGGACGGAGAAGACGAGGACGACGACCTTGTTTGCCCCTACTGCGGGAAGGAGTACGAGATGGAAAGCTACTACAGGAAACACGTGCAGGAGTGCTTCGATTTATGAAAACTGAGAAGACTAAAAAGGTTCGAGTAGACGAGGTTACACAGAGATGAGCGAAGAAGACGACAACGTGCTGACCTTCAGCGAACTCAGGAAGACACAGAAAAAGGAGAACCGGGAGGAAGAACTGACGGAACTCGACGAAAAGTTCCTTCTGAGAGTCTCAAACTACCTCGACAGGAAGAAAGAAGCTGAGGGCGAATCAAGAGAATACAGGAACGCGAAACGAGTCCTGGACAAGATAGTTTCTCTCAGAGAGGAAAAGATCGTGAAGGAAGCACGTCTCGCGGTCAAGACCGGCAGTAAATCCAAGGGACTTAGCCTTCTACCCGAGGAGCAGGAGCTTTTCCGCGATCTGAAGAATATGTTCGAGTCGCACCGCTCACGAGTCGAGGACACCGTCGAATCCTCCACGACGTATGTGGAGGACGACACCGATGCAGAGGACGTTGAAACAGATATAGATCTGGAGGAAAGCTCGGGAGAAGAAAGCGAGGTCACGGAAAATTCTATGGAAAACTCAGGAAAAGAGAACAATAACAAGGAGAACAAAGCGGAGGATGCAGAGGAAGAATCTGGAGAAGTAGAAGACGGCTACAAGCTCGTGAAGACGACTTCGGAAGTCCCGGAGTTCATGGGGACCGATCTAGAAGCCTACGGGCCGTTCGATGAAGGAGAGGAGGTCAAAATTCCGGACGACAACGCCGAAATTCTGGTCAATCGTGGGAACGCGGAGCTGGTTAAAGAATGACATCAGGAAATGTTTCAAAGGTTTTTGCGGTAGGAGGGTCGATAATCAGGGAAAATCTGGAGAATATCTCGGAGTTCGCGGAGAGTTTCCCGGACGACGAGCAGATCGTAGTCGTGACGGGGGCCGGAGAGCTGAACAGGTACCAGTCGGCGGTTTCCGGGAACAGCGGAGAGAAAGACCTGATCGGGATCAAGGCGACGCGGCTTCACGCCCAGACGCTGCTGACCGAGATGAAAGATGCTTATCCAGAGGTTCCAGAGAAGCCAGAGGAGGTTCAGACCGCAGCCGAATCTAGAAAAGACGTGGTCATGGGCGGTCTGGTCCCTGGTTACTCTACTGATGCTGTCGCCGCTACGGTCGCAGAGCTGCTCGACGCGGACCTATTCATCGCGACCACAGTCGACGGGATCTACTCAGAGGACCCGGAGGAAGTTGAGGATGCGGAGAAATTTGATAGAGTTTCTGTGGAGGAGCTGCTTGAGATCACCGGTGGTGCGAACGAACCGGGTGTTTACTCGGTTGTTGACGAGGCTGCTGTAAGGATTATCGAGCGCTCAGGCATCGAGACAAAAATTTTCGAGGCCAGGCCGGAAAACCTCTCGGACCCTGAGGACGCTGGAGGGACGGAGATAGTCCACCGGTAGAAATCGCGGCGTGCCGACAGGGTTGTCCTTTTAAAGTTTGGAGTCTAGTTTCTCTCTATGGTCAAGATTCCAAAAGAGCAGAGGCGTTACTGCCCTAACTGCGATGAACATACGGAGCAGACGGTGAAGCAGGTTACGAACCAGTCCGCTTCGCCGTGGAGCAAGAAGCACAGGAAGAGACAGAGAAAGATCGACCACGGATACGG
>JBDGRC010000059.1:0-15246 GCA_042218495.1 Candidatus Nanohaloarchaea archaeon
TGAAGTTTGACCAAGACGTTCTAATAGACGAGGTGTTCTCTGACGAGTTCGACCTCGAAGAGACTCAGGCAAGGATCAGAGATAACACGGTCGATCTGGCCGGCTATCAAAAACCGATGGTATCGATCGGTGGTGACCACTCGGTCTCCTACCCCGTCATCAGCGCACTGAAGGCGGCAAAACCCGATCTCAGGCTGGTCTGGCTGGACGCACACCTCGATCTTAAACAGAAAGTCGACGGTCATGTATCCCACGACGTGGTGGTGCGTCAAATGCTTGAAGAAGGCTTCAGCGAGGACGAGATAGTCTTCGTTGGCTGCACGCGGATCGATGAGGACGAAGAGGAGTTCCTCGAGGATCACGATCTGAAAGTTTTCGGCCCGGATGAACTGGAGGATTTCCTGCGAGAGTTCAGCTGGAGCGAACAGCCCGTCTACCTCTCCTTTGACATCGACGTCCTGAAGAAGGAGCTGGCGCCGGGAACAGGCTATCCTGACGGCGAGATGGAAATTGAAGAAGTAAAGGAAGTCATAGATCGTGTAGATCCGGATCACGCGGATCTTGTGGAGGTAGCACCGCCGCTTGACAAGGAAGGGAAAACCATGGACTCAGCCAGGAGAATCCTAGGGAAACTTTCCCGCGAGCTAAAATGAACTGCCGATATACTATTAACTCCTTTCGAGAACCCTCAGCACATGAAGCAACTGAAACGGAAGATCGCGGACGAGATCACGGAAACTATCGGAACAAAAGTAGGGCCGAAAGACATAGAAGTCCCGGACGATATGGACCACGGCGACTTCGCCTACCCGGCGATGAAGGCAGCTTCGGAGCTGAAAAAGGATCCAAGGGAAATTGCAGAAGATCTGGCTGAAGAAGCAGAGGAACTCGAATTCCTGGACAAGACAGAAGTCGCAGGGCCGGGATACATCAACTTCTTCGTCGACCGAAGCTTCTACGCGGAGAAAGCGGTCGAAACGCTCGAATCCGAGAACATGGGTGTCAAGCAGCGGGAGGGCAGCGTACTGGTGGAGTTCTCTTCTCCGAACGTCGCGAAGCCGATGCACGTCGGCCACTTCCGGAACAACGCGCTCGGGGACTCGCTGCAGCGTATCCTCGACTTCGTCGGATACGATGTAACAAGCGAGAACTACCTAGGTGACTGGGGGACACAATACGGCAAGCTGATCTACGCCTTCAAGCAGTTCGGCTCGGAGGAAGAGTTCAAAGCGGAGCCCATGGAGCACATGTTCGAACTCTACGTCCGGTTCCACGAGGAGATGAAAGACGACGAAGAGATGGAAGAGAAGGGCCAGGAGTGGGCGGCAAAGATCGAGGAAGGCGACGAGGAGGCTGTCCAGCTCTGGGAGATGTTCCGCGACGCATCGATCGATTACCACAGGCAGGACTACAAGCGAATGGGCGTGGACTTCGACAGATGGACCGGAGAGTCAAAGGTAGTCGAGCCAGCGGTCGATCTGATCGAGAAATGGATCGAAGAAGGAAAGCTGGAGCGGGATGAGGACGGGTCGGTCTTCTATGAGTTCGAAAGAGACCTTCCTGGCGCTGTTCTGCTCAAGTCGGACAATTCCACCCTCTACATCACCCGCGACCTCTACAACCTGAAGAAGAGGAACGAGGAAGGATTTGACTACAACTTCTACGTCGTAGCGTCGGAGCAGGATCTCCATTTCAAGCAGGTGTTCGCGGCCGCCGAAGAACTAGGTCTGGATCCAGAAGGGGCTGAACACATCTCCTACGGGATGCTATCACTTCCAGAAGGATCGATGTCGTCCAGAAGCGGGCGTATTATTCGATTAGAAGACGCCATGGACGAAGCACGGGATCGTGCCGCGGAAGTGTCGGAGGAGGGCGTCCAGAACGCGGAAGAAGTCGGTCTGGCTGCTCTCAGGTACGCAAACCTGGCAGTATCCAGGAAAAAAGACATCGAGTTCTCATGGGACCGGGCCTTATCGTTCGAAGGCGATTCAGGGCCGTATCTACAGTATTCAAACGTGCGGGCGAAGTCGATACTCGCCGAGACCGGAGAGGAAGGAGAGATAGCTGGCGAACCAGATGAGATGGAGCATGCCATAGTCAAGAAGCTGGGAGAGTTTCCTGAAACAGTGGATGCCGCGGCGGAGCAGCGTGAGCCCGCGAAGATAGCGAACTACCTCAGCGAGCTGTGCGAGGAGTTCAACTCCTTCTACCACGAGAAACCAGTGCTGGATGCAGATGAAGAAGCCAGACAGCGGCGGCTGAAGATCGTGTCGCTTTTCATAGAGGTCACTGACGTCGGGCTCGAACTGCTCGGGATCAGGCCTCTCAAGGAGATGTAGCAGGAGTTATTAACCAGGGAAACTAATATTCGCCTGGATGTCCCTGCTGAAACAGCTGAAATCGGCTTTCGGAAACCCTCAGGAGGAAGAGACAGCCGACGATCTGGCGTTTGATAACGAGGAGCTTGACTTCGAGATCTCCACCGAGAAGGACGTCAAGATCACCCAGAAGGCCGACACGCTGGCGGAAGTTGACGTCAAGTACCCTCTCATCAAGCCCTTCGCCTACGCTCACGTTAAATGGGACGAAGATAAGAAGGAACTGCTCTACAACCTGGAGGAGCCAAACCTGACGGAAGACGACCACGAGGCGCTGGAGCTGATTCAGGAGAACCTCTCGGAAAAGCTGGACGTTTCTCTGGACGCCATGAAGGACCGTGGAAAAGTCATAAACTACCTGGAGAGGAAGATCAACGAACTTCTGGTGGAGCTGGGAGTGCAGCTGGAAGAAGAACAGCACAAGAAGATAATGTACTACGTTTACAGGGACTTCGTCGGGCTCGGAAAGATAGAGCCCTTTATGCACGACCCGTACATAGAGGACCTCGGATGTGACGGGACCGATATACCGGTATTCGCCGTACACAGCGAGTTTGGCTCGGTCAAGTCCGACGTGAGGTTCGAGGAGGAGGCAGATCTCAAGAACCTCGTGATCAAGCTCGCGGAGAGGTGCGGCAAGTATGTTTCTTACGCGAACCCTCTGCTCGACGGCGCGCTGCCGGACGGCTCACGTGTCAACGCTTCGCTCACCGAGGACGTTACCGCTCACGGACCTACGTTTTCGATACGTAAGTTCCAGGAAACTCCTTTCAGCGCCGTAGACATGATAGACCTGGGCACGGCCGACGCCAAGATCATGGCATACATGTGGCTGGCGGAGCAGTACCAGCAGAGCTACCTCATAACTGGAGGAACAGCGACCGGAAAGACCTCATTCCTGAACTCGATCGTGTCCTTCATACCTCCAGAGGACAAGATCGTGTCGATCGAGGACACGAGAGAGCTACGATTGCCGCACGAGAACTGGATACCGTCCATAACGCGATCCATGTTCGGCTCGGACTCCGGCAGCGACGTCGACATGGACAAGCTTCTGAAGGAATCATTCCGTGAGAACCCTGACTACGTGATTGTCGGAGAGGTAAGGGGAGAAGAGGCATCCGTTCTTTTCCAGGGAATGAGCTCGGGACACCCGTCCATCGGAACTATGCACGCCTCGGGACCCAACGACGTCGTGAAGAGACTGGTAACGCCCCCGATATCGCTTTCACCCGCTCTGGTAGAGTCTCTCGACATCGTGGTAGCGATGACCCACGCCAAGGGCGTCGAGAAATCGGCCAGGAGGGTAAGGGAGGTACACGAGATACAGAAGGTAATGCAGGACTCTCAGAGCGCGCGTACAAACAACATATTCTCATGGACCGCGAGAGAGGACTCCTTCAGGAAGCGAGGGATGCCTCACATGTTCGAGGAAATAAGCGAGGACTACGGCGTATCAAAGGACAAGCTGCAGGAGGAGCTGGAGAAGCGAACAAAAGTGCTCAACTGGCTGAAGGAAAAAGGAGTGACGGACTTCGAAAAAGTCTCCGAGCTCATTCAGGAGTACTACAAAAACAAGGAGAAGATCATGAAGACCGTTAGCGCGGAGGAAGGCGATTACAGTCTCGAAGACATTATAGAGGCCGAGGAACGAGTCGACCTATCAAGAAGAGGCAACCTGGAGAACGAGATGGAGCAGGACCGGAAAGATATGGAGAAGAAAGAAGAACAGAAGATTCCGGCCGAGTTCGACGGGGACATGGAGCTGGAGGAAAAGAAACACAGCGAACCTAACCCTGTGGCTGAGCTGGAGGAGAAGCTCCAGCAGGAGAGAGAGAAGGTCGAGAAGATAAAAGACAGGACGGAAAAGCAGCAGGAAGAAGATCCGTTCGGCGGACAGCCGGAAGTGAAGGAGGATCCATTCAGAGCATGAGTATAGAGAGAGTCGATTCCGGAATAAAGAACCTGGACCGTATGACTGGAGGGGGTATACCCAGAGAGATGATAATTCTGGTCGAAGGAGAACCAGGGTCGGGCAAGTCAAACTTCGGCCTCGAGTATCTCTACAGAGGTGTCCAGAAGGGAGAAAACGGGCTCTACGTATCCTTCCAGGACACGAAAAACGAAGTAAAGAGAACGACCACGTTTGACTGGAACTTCGACCAGAAGGTTGACGAAAAGGAGATAAACGTCCAGAAGTTCGATCCATACCGCTATGAAAAGATCTCCGACATGCTGAGATCGGCGGTGCTCGAGAACGATGCCAGCAGGGTTGTTATAGATCCCATAACCGATCTCGATCTCTACATAGACAGCAGGAAAGACCAGAGAAAAAACCTTCTCGAGATAAAGCAGGAACTCAAGGACCTCAACTGCACCTCACTTCTGCTAGCAGAGGAGAAAGAGTCGACGGAGCTTGAAGAGGAGCTAGTTGACGGCATCATACAGATGCGGCTAAGCAGAGGAGACGAAGGAATGAAGAGACACATATTCGTGAAAAAGCTCAAGGGAACGGACTTCAACCACTCCGTCCACAGGTACGTGTTCAAGAACGACGGCATCAAGATAAGATGACCTCGAATCCGTTTGAACAGGATCTAAAATCCCGTCTTAAAAGAGCAGCAACCGCCGACAGCATAGATTCAGCCGCAAATGCGATTTATGGACCTCTTATTGATAAGAAGAGCCGCTACTTCAGCGACCTGAAGGACGACATACAGAAGGCGGGCATGGACGTCCTTTTCAGAACCTACATTGCAAAGACGCTGCTCTACTCGACGGGATTCAGCGTTCTCGCGTTCCTCGGCAGCACGACCTACCTCCTGAGCACGGGAATGTCCGTGGCAGCCTTCATACGTTTTTCAATCGGTGTACCTCTGGCCGGAGGCCTCATCATCTTAGCGGCTTTCTACAGCTATCCATCACAGAAAGCAGGGAGGAGGAGAAAAAGCATTGATGAAAACCTACCCTTTGCGCTGAACCACCTTGCAGCGATCGCCACCTCGGGTATCCCCCCTAGCTCGATGTTCAAGCTGCTTTCAAACTTCGAAGAGTACGGCAGCATCTCCGACGAGGCAGAGAAGGTTACCAGGAGAGTTAATGCATTTGGGGAAGACCTTACAACCGCACTCAGAGAGGTTGCAGAGCAGTCACCCAGCGAGGACTGGAACGACGTCCTTTACGGCATCCTTTCTACCGTGGAGACGGGAGGAAACCTTGAGGACTTCCTCCAGGAGAAGGCAGACGAAGCTCTGTTCGACTACAAGATGCAGAGGGAGAAGGAGATAGAGAGGATCAGCACCTACGCATCATTCTACACCGCGATACTGATCGCAGCCCCGGTATTCCTGGTGACAATTCTATCAGTCATGAACCTTCTGGGAGGTCAGCTGATGGGATTCGCCATCAGAGACCTGATGTGGATGGGAGTCCATGTCATAATCCCCGCGATGAACATCGCATTTATACTCTTCCTGGGTATTAAGGTGGACTAGAGTGGAAAGAGAGAACAGTTACAAGCTGAAGCTGAAGAACTTCTGGAGGGAGGAGAAAAAGCTCTTCCTCATGATCGCAGGAGCAGCAGTCCTTGGAGCTACAATCGCGGGAGCTAACTCTCTCAACCACAGTGACGCGATAAACAGGTTTAACCTGGACTCCGAGAGACAGATCACCAACCAGAAGGACGTCAGGATTGACTTCATGCTCGACAGACCTAATCTCCAGTCAGAGACAAGCCTCAGCCTGACTTTTGACCGCGCCAGCACCACCAACCCGGTCATAGTCTACCTGAACGGAGAGAAGGTCGAGGGAGGAATAACAAGCCAGGATAAAACTGTGGATCTCCCTGAAGACAGCCTTCAGGAGAACAACACCGTCAGAATAACCCGGAGGGACCTGGGATTCAACTCGCTGACCGTGACCGACGCCTCGGTTACCTCTTTCACCAACATGCAGCAACTGGCTTTCGTCGGCCTTAACTTCTCCGCCATAGTGCTGATATTCCTTCCTCTAGGGTACATCAAGTACAGGCAGTTCCAGAGAAGACAGAGGATGCAGGAAGAGTTCCCTGAGTTCCTCCGGGACGTCGTCGAGGGCATCAGGGCAGGGATGCCGCTTCCACAGGCAATACAGAACGTAGAGGCAGAGAGCTACACGGGCCTCGAGGACAACATAGAGAAGATGAACTCCCAGATGAACTGGGGGGTATCCTTCGAGGAGATACTCGAGCAGTTCGGAGAGAGAACAGGTTCCGATGTCGTCAGAAGATCCGTCGACACTATCATCCAGGCTTACAGCTCCGGTGGAAACATCCAGCAGGTGCTGGAGAGCGTCGGCGATAACATCCGATCTGTTAAGAAGCTGAAACAAGAGCGCCAGTCACAGCTCTACGGAGAGCTTGTTACAGGATACATAGTCTACTTCATATTCATAGGTATACTGGTCGCCCTGACGAACTACCTGCTCCCCAACCTCGCCCAGGCCTCGGGAGACTTCGGAAGCGGAGGGATATCACTCTTCGGAGGAGGCGGAGGGGGCGGAAACCTCCAGCAGAACATCTCAAAGTACAAAGAGTGGTTTTCACGCCTGGTGTACGTTCAGGCGGTTTTCTCAGGACTGATAATCGGAAAGCTATCCGAGGGAGAAATGAAAGCAGGTCTGAAACACGTTTTCGTGCTTTTCGCACTCGGATACCTCGCGGTCACGTTCTTCCTCTGAAGTGGAACCGGCACATCAAGTTAAATACCCCGAGTGAAAATACAAACCCATGAAAGGAATTTCCAACCTGATTACCACTGTAATGGTCCTTGCGGTAGCCATCACGATGGTCAGCGTGTTCTCCGGATGGGCGCCAGGCCTACTGGGAGACGTGACGACCGAGACCGGCAACCAGACCGACCGGAGGGTGGACTGCAACCAGGCGAGGCTCAGCATAGAATCCGTCGTCCACTATGACACGCAGAACACCACCTCCGTGGTGGTGGAGAACAAAAGCCGGACCAGGATCGGCGACGTTAGATTGGAAGCATGGAATAGCGGGGTACCCTCCAACTCAACCAAGGCACTCATAACAGGACAGGAGACGGTCAATATCACTTACACGAACTCCACACCGACGAAGGTTGATGCGATTTCCACTCTCTGCAGCAACGCGCAGGACAGCTCGACGGACATAAACTCGCCATGAAGGGTGTGACATCCGTAATCCTGACCGTTCTGCTGCTAGGTGTCGCAGTAGGGCTTACCAGCATCTACGCAGGATGGGCTCCAAACCTATCGAAGGAGATAGCAGGCTCGGCTGCGAACCAGACAGCGCAGGACACGCGGTGCAGGAACGCCGGTATATCAGTCCAGAACCCTGAATACGACAAGAACTCGAACATTTTCAGCTTTGATCTCAAGAACACCGGCAATATCAGGTTCGAGGAGTCAATAGAAGTGGCTGCCTTTTCCAACGCACTGAGGCTCAACTCAACCTCCATAGCAGGACTTTCTCCGGGCAGAACGAGGCCGGGATCGATGAAGACCGGTAGCAAGCCTGACAAGGTGCTTGTAAACGCGCAGGAATGTCCAGGACTCACGGCCCCGGTGGCCAAAATCCAGGTAACCCAGTGATAAACCAGCGGAGCCAAGAGATAACGTGAAGCTCAGGACAGTGGCCCTGGCCGCGCTGGCGCTGGTCGGGCCGGCCGCGGCACAGACCAACGTGACACTGGAGATGGAACTCGATACGGGATCGGCCTACATTGACAGCCAGGAGGTTACGACAAGCACCGTAGACAACGATCTCTCGTTCGGTTACGCCTCCACCGACCAGCCAGTCGGCGTCATCAGCTACTACGGGGCTCCAGTACAGGCAAAATTCTCCGACGGCGAGAGCCTGAGCCTTACAAGCAACCTCTCGGAGACCGGAAGCGAGTTCGTGGTGCCGAACACCAGGGGCGGTGTCAGCGCGATCGAGGACAGGAGATCATCTCTTCAGGAACACAGGCTTCTCTCAAAAATCAATCCCAGCATATCATTCCAGATTGGCGCGGACAGACTGATAAGAGTGTCTTACGACATCCCATACGAAGTCCATTCATTCAACGGATCGAAGACAGGAATCGACGATCTCCTGATAAGAAACAGGATACATTCAGGAAGCCAGACCGAGCTGATACTGAAGGCAAAGTAATCAATTACCGTGTCAGGGACACATCACCAAGGCCGCTAGTACTCGATTTCGACGTCATTTCTTTCCTGCCAGTCCTCTGCCGCGTGTCTGACCACCCTTGCCGCCCTCGTTTCGACCTCGCTCGGCTTACGGTAGTCTGCAAATATTTTCCCGGAGGAGATGTAGACAGCAAGAGAGCCCTCCTGCTCCTCAACCCTGACATCGTTGAAGCCAAAGGCTCCGGACTCCGGGTCCTCTCCTTCCACCTTCTCAATACCCGGTCTGCCGGCGCTCCGGTCCACGAAGTACTCCAAATCCTTCTCTTCCAGGCACCTGCTGGCCTCTCCCAGAGAATCGCAATCCAAATCCATTCTGACGCGATGGTGTGGCTCCCTCTCTTTATCAGAAATTTCCTGAGAGGTCGGATCTCCGCAGTGTCTCGTGATCATCTCTTCAAGCGTCGAACCGAGATGCTCCGCCAGTTCTCCCGCTCCCGAACTTTCGCTGGATACGACCCTGTGTCCGGCCTCTGCCTCCAGCTGAACATAGTCATCAATGGAGTAAACAACGTTGACTCCCTCAACTTCAATCTCTTGATCGTTTAACGGATCATTCTGTCCCGAGAGCTCGAGACCCATGTCCAGGCTGGAATCACTACCCGGGGGCGGCGCAGCTTCCTCTTCGTAGTTTACTTCCACCTTTTCAACAGTTAACGACCCGATCCGGTCCTCCAGTTCCTCAGAGTCGAACTCCGGCTCCAACTCGAACTTCATGACTTTACTATGTCGATTAAACCTTATACAGGTAAAAGTAAGCCGGGCTGAAAGGGGCTTCAGAATGGCCGAGCCCGGATTTGAACCGGGGACAACTGCATTGCCGTAAATCCTGGTCCTCCATGGCTCCAGGGCTTCAGTGCAGCGCTCTCCCAGGCTGAGCTACTCGGCCTTCAACACACCCTGCAGGCAGGTATTCCTCTAGGAAACCCATGTAGAGGCAGTTTTAATAATAGCAGAGGATGCTAGTCGATCCCCTTGAGGTTGGTTCCTGACCGCCACCGGAGTTCCTCCAGCTGCTCCTCAGCCCGTCTCGCGGCCTCCTTGACCTTCTTCCTTTCCTTCTCTACTTTTTCAAGGGCTTCCAGAGGATCTCGGTAGGGCACATACCCCGAAAGATACGTTACTCTGTCCTGAAGTCCCCATTCGTACTCTTCAGCGTCCACCCGGGGATGTGCACGCGCAGCAACACCTACAAGAGAGTCAATCCTGTCCAGAGTCGATTCAGCCGCCCAGGCCATCATCCTCCTGTACATCTTGCCGAACTTGCCCAGCAGATGCTCTTCTTCAAGCATCTCGACCCTTTCCAGCTTCAGAACTTGATCCGCTGCCTCAATCTCAGCTTCAGACATCTTCTTTCTGATCTCGCACGCCTTTTCGAGAGATTTCTCGGCTTCCGCGTACCTCTCCAGGACCTCGGACTCCGACTCCTCTATCCACTCCTCTACCTCCTCCGCCGACCGATCCTTTTCAGCCATGTTCTCTACCTTTCTCTCGCTCACTACGAAATCGGACTCGGCCCTGATGCAGCTCTTCCTGGCCCTGGAGAGCGCCTCGACGTACCTGCCAACCCGCTCGGGATCTCCTCCCGACTCTCTCAGTCTCTCAAGTATGGAGTCCTGCTCCTCTCTGTGCGTCAGATCCATGTAAACCTGTTCTTCACCGGAAACAAATATCTTAGCCTGATAAATCCTGCAGGGAACCGGGATACATGACGGAAGAAACGAGAGAGCACGTGGTCCCGGGCACTGACGGAGGTCACGACGGACAGAAGGTGGAAGGATACGACTTCCGGGGCAAGTTTGACTTCGGGGAGATGCTGGAGAAGTACGGCACGACAGGCTTCCAGGCCACCCACCTCAGGGAGGCGATCGATCTGGTGAAGGAGATGCGGGAGAACGACGCCAAGATCTTCCTGACATTCACCTCCAACATAGTCAGCTCCGGGCTGCGGGAAACCGTCGCTTACCTCGCCAGGGAGGACATGATCGACGTCATGATTACCTCTAGCGGCTCCCATACCGAGGACGCGATCAAGACCGCCAGAGAGTTCAAGATGGGCGAGTGGGATGCGGACGAGGCAGAGCTCCGGGAGCGGGGCATCAACAGGCTCGGCAACATATACGTCGAGTCCGACAACTACGTCTGGCTCGAGGAATGGCTTAACAGCGAGTTCTTCCCCGCCTTCTTCGAGGAAAAAAAGCTCCGAAGCCCGACGGAGGTCGCGGACGCGCTCGGTAGGAAGATAGGCGAAGACGAGGACCTCGACGAGTCCGACTCCTTCCTGTACCACGCCTCCGAGAACGAGATACCAGTCTTCTGTCCCGCGCTGATCGACGCCGAGATAGGCGACTACATGTTCTACTACCGTCAGGAGCAGGACGAAGACATCGGAATAGAGATACTCGACGACTGGGACTCCCTAATACACGAGGCAATCGAAGCCGACACTACAGGGATCATCTGCGTCGGTGATGGCGTCCCAAAGCATCAGGCGATCATGTCCAACCTCTTCCGCGGCGGCACGGACTACGCAGTATACATATCCACAGGAATGGAGGGCGACGGATCGCTCTCGGGCGCCCCGCCGAAGGAAGCAGTCTCCTGGGGAAAGATAAAGGACAGGACGAAGAACTACACACAGGTAGAGGCAGAGGCAACCCTGGTGTTTCCGCTCCTCGTGGCGGAGGCTTTCAAAAAACCGGAAGATTCTGTTTAAACGAGAGGTCAGTAAATCTAAAGATGGGAAGACAAAGGGATTGTTTTAAAACTTTTACCATTTAGTAGTAAATCATGCCAGAATCAGAGAAGGCAGTTCCTGTGTCTGAAGGATCTTTTAGAAACCTATGTAGTTTCTATGCTACAGGCGCGGAAATAAAGGAAGCAGTAAGATATGCTGAGGATGAACCTGGAGAAGCCTACGATGATTTAGATGATGAAGTAGAATATGAAGTAGTTCCAGTCATGGACGATGAGACGCGAAAACGACATGGCAATCTCGCAGACTCTGCAATTGCAGTCGGATCGGCATTAGGGAGCGTCTACACAGCTCAGTTTGCAAACATGGACTCAGCGGTTGGGGCAGCAGCATTTGGAGCCACTTTGATTTACGGTCTTACCGCCTACCACTTCGCTAAGGAAGCCATGTCAGACGATGATTCAACGAAAATTGACCCCGAAAAATCAGCTTCGGCCAGGGCGCGTGAAGGTGCAAAAGATGCAGCGGCTAACTACGCAGCGGCCGCAGCCATCGGAACTCTATCATTGGCTCAACCCGATCCTGCAATCAATGCCTCTATCACTGCCATGTCCCTAACTGCGCTTTGGAGAAGTCTCGACGATATGGGTAACACATTAGAGTGGAATGAAGTGAATGACCGGCTGGAATGAGAAAGAGTCACCGGCCGTACTCAGATATGGTGAAGTCCGATAACGACCCTATGATTCTGTTAACCACAAGAGCCGGTCGAAGTTAGGTAAAGTAAACGCTTCTCGCCTTCCTTCCAGCCTGCTCCTGGGCAGATAAGCAGGCAAATCCTCGAGGGGGTGCTGTAATTCTTCTCAATCTCCTTTGAGATGAGCCTATTTAGAACCCAAGCTCTAAATGTTATCTGGCCTCTACAGTGGCTATGTACTGTAGTGGGGGCTGTCTACGAGCGCTGACTGAATTCTTTCAGCCAGTTCATCTCCGGAAATCCTCCTGTCGGACGCTAGCTCTCTATAGGCCGAATCCGGCACCACAAGGCCTTCGACGTATATTTCAGTCAGTTCAACCGCTGTCTCGAACTCACTTCGCTCCGAGCCATCCTCCGGGACTTCATCCCCATACCTTTTCCTAGCTCCTATCTGCCCACTGATGGCATCACTGAATTGATGAAATTCCAGCTCCGAGGGCATGTCGTACGGGACTTCCAATTCCTCTCCGGAAGAGGGCAAATCTTCCGGCAGCTCATCCAAGAATTCGTGGAAGTCCTGTTCCGGGAACTCTCCAGTCTCGAGAATGTAGTGAGCATGTGAAACAGTTCTTGCGGCCTTGAGAAGCTCTTTCCTATCGGAAATGCCTCCTTCGACGAACTTTTCCGCAATACCCATGTAGTGGTTGTAGGCGGTCAGCGGATCGAAGTTGGAGGCCAGATAATCCGTTACCTGTTCGAACTCCTCCCCTCTGTACACCACCTGGCTCTTGAGGCTCTCCGTCATGTCGGGAACGACAGCTTCTTTCCCGTCCAGCATCTCATCGGCGAACTTCCGCACGCTGAACCCCGTTAGCTCAACTTTGCCTAGATCAACTTCGGCCGGCTTCTCCTCAGTCGGCCATTCAAGCTCGTCAGCAGTCAACTCCAGCGAATCCGGTTCAACACCCGTGTGCATCTCGAGACGAGAGGGAGCATAAAGAAGCCAAAGATCATGATCGCTATCTTCTCTGGCAGTGTTTCTCCCCCTGCTTCCCCCTTCAGCCGCAAAAACCACTTCCACGTCATTTGTATTCTCGAGCAGGCTGATTATTCCGTCTGCCTGCTCGCTTTTCATTGCGGGCTCCATTGTTAACATTTTCTAATTCGTAACCAAAACCTAATTTATATCCGGTGAAGCTACGGGTGAAGTTTGTGTAAGTCAACCACGCCCACCTCTTAATAGCCACCCGGACGTTCCATAGAACATGAAAGAAATCGAAGTCGATGGTACGGACGTCCCGGCGCTCGGGCTCGGGACCTGGCAGTCAAAAGGCGGAGAGTGCGAGAAAGCGGTAAGAAAAGCCCTGAACCTCGGTTACAGGCACGTTGACACAGCCCAGGTTTACGGCAACGAGAAGGAGGTCGGCAGGGGGATCGAGGCGAGCGAGGTCGATCGGGAGGAGATATTCCTGACCACGAAGGTATGGCGCGACAGCCTGGACCCGGAGAAGCTGAAGCAGTCCGTGGAGGAGAGCCTGGAAATGCTGCAGACGGAGTACGTGGATCTCCTGCTGATACACTGGCCTTTCCCGGACCTGGACCTCGAGGGAGCGCTGAGAGAGATGGAAGATCTGGTCGATGAAGGGAAGACCCGCAGGATCGGCGTCAGCAACTTCACCGCCGGGCAGCTCGACAGAGCCCGGGAGATCAGCGACGCCACGATCTTCACCAACCAGGTGGAGTACCACCCGTTCCTCGATCAGTCCCGGCTGCTGGAAAGGTGCAGGGAGACGGACACAGTGCTGACAGCTTACTCTCCGCTGGCGCGTGGCGAAGTCCTCGGAAACGACACGCTGAAGGAGATCGGCGAAAGGCACGGAAAGAGCCCGGCACAGGTCGCGCTCCGGTGGCACCTGCAGCAGGATATGGTGGCCGCTATACCTAAAGCGACGGGCGAGAAGCACATCGAGGAGAACCTCGACGTCTTCGACTTCAGGCTGACTGAGGACGAGATACAAACCATTCACGGGCTGGCGCGGGACGACCGAAAGGTTGACCCGGAGTTCGCTCCAGACTGGGACTGAGGATGGGAGACGACCTGTCCGCTGAGGAGAGAAAGGTAATAGAGCAGTGCGGAACCGAGCCACGGTTTTCCTCGGATCTGCTCGAGGTCGATGAACCGGGAACCTTCGTCTGCAGGCGTTGCGGTCGGGAACTGTTCAGCACCGAGCACAAGTTCGACTCCGGCACAGGGTGGCCGAGCTTCTACGACGTGATCGAGGGCGAAGCCGTCGAGACCCGGAGAGATACCAGCCACGGGATGGAGCGCACCGAGGTCTTATGCTCCGGCTGCGACGCCCATCTCGGACACGTATTCGACGACGGACCCGAAGAAAAGACAGGCAAAAGGTACTGCATCAACGGCATCGCGCTGGAGTTCGAGGAGGAATGACGGCAGAAGCAGCGGAGTTCTACTCCAGAGGCGCGGAGGAGTTCCAGGAGAGACACTCGCTCGACCGCGTGAGCGAAGGTTACGTGAGAGCAATGGAAGGCTTCTCGTCAAGGATGGAAGGAAAAGTGCTGGATGCGGGTTGCGCCGCGGGCAGGGATCTGAACTACTTCGAGAGGAAAGGACTGGAGGCGGTCGGAATCGACCTCTCGGAGAATATGGTGGAGGTAGCGTCCGAGAAAACAGAGTGCCGCGTCATGAAGGCCGACATCAGAGATCTTCCGTTCGAAGACAAGAGCTTCTACGGTGTCTGGTGCAACCTCCTGCTTCACCTCTTCGACGGCCGAGAAAGGTTGAAATCGCTGAGAGAGATAAACCGCGTTCTCAGGAGCGACGGCCTCCTTTTCCTGGGGCTCAAGAGAGGGAAAGGAAGTTTCAAGAGAGAGAAGTACGGGTCCGAAATCGAACAGAATCTTCTCTCAGAGAGCAGGGCCAGAAAAGAACTGGAAGAGACCGGTTTCAAAGTTCAGGATATCGAGATAAACGAGACGGACGAGGAGTTCGACTACATGAACATCCTGTCCAGGAGGATGGGGGACGCCCGGGATGACTGAGTCGATAGTACTCGGAGGCGGGTGCTTCTGGTGCGTGGAAGCGGCTTTCAAGGAGCTGGACGGCGTCACGGACACCACGGTCGGCTACGCCGGCGGCGAGACGGATGATCCGACTTACAGAGAGGTATGCACGGGCGAAACCGGACATGCCGAGGTCGTCAAAGTGGAGTTCGAACCAGAGGAGGTCTCGCTGAAAGAAGTCC
>JBDGRC010000006.1:0-8463 GCA_042218495.1 Candidatus Nanohaloarchaea archaeon
CTCCTCGACGTCGTCTATCGTTACGGTCACGACGCCCATGTCTAAGTATTTAGACTCGGAATTGGTTGAATTATCCGCCCGCGGGAGACCTGTTGATACTTAAGCTTCGAACTTGCTACCAGGTGGTTATGGCCACCATCGAAAACTCGAGCGGGGAGGCGGGCGCACCAGGTCCCGCTCTCAAAGTCGACGATGAAACGTGGAGACGTATCGTAGAGACCATCCACGGGCTAATATACTCGTTTGAGGGAGAGCCAAGCAGCCACATCTACGAACTCCCAGCACTCAGAGGAGGAGAGCTCGGAGTCTTTGACCCGGATAAAGCAGAGTACGACGAAGCGCTAGTGGATACCGGCGAGAGGCTCGCAGGCCTTCAGCCTGCGGACACCGGGTTTGCCGACTTTTCAGAACCGCTCACGGCCCTGGCAAAAAGTCTCTACGACGGCGGGGGCTCTTATGATTTAGAAGAGGAATACCAGACCGGATGGCACAAAGTCAAAGCCGAGCTACGCGACTATGACGCATGCAGCGAAGATGAGCCAGGCGATTCGCTACGGCAGTTCGTCCAGGAGTTTCAAGAGCGGTACCTCTCTGAATGACTAGCTGCCGGTACTTGAGTACCTGCTCAGCCCGAACCTCCAGAAGCCGTAAGCCAGAGAGTAGAAGAACGGTCCCGCGGCCAGAGAGGCCAGCTGCCAGAGATCCCATCCTGGCTTGCCGAGGAAGAATGTGGCGGGAAAGAAGCTCGCGAAGGCGAGTGGCATCAGAGTCACCAGCAGGATCTTTATCGACTTGGAGTAGATGCTGTATGGATACCTCCTGAAGTCGGAGACCCTGAAAACCAGCCAGATAATTGGCTTCGATCTGCCTGTCCAGAATGACAGCGACGCAAAGAAGAGGTATACGGCTCCGAAAACCAGAACAGCCGAGAAAAGGGCCGGGACAGCGTAGAGGACGTTCTCAGCGGAGAGAATTCCGGCCTCTATCCTCGAGCCCGCGTAGGCTATCAGAGCAAGGTTTGTGATCAATTTAGGAAGGCTCTCGTCCCTCACCTGGTCGGCGTAGACCTGGAAGAGAACGTTCAGAGGCCTCAGCTTGTATCTGTCCAGGTCTCCCGTCAGGACGTACTCGTCCCCGAGGTTGTATACGTTGAACAGGAATATATGGTGGACGTTCATCGCCACGCCTCCTACCCCTGCGAGAAAGAGCATCTGGTTGAAGGTCCAGCCACGTATGGTCTCCACCTGGGTGAAAATCAGGGTAAGGAAAAGTAGGGAAGTTCCAAGGTTGAGCATCTGTGAGAGCGAGTTGAGCGCGAAGTCCGTCTTGTAGACCAGCCTGCTCTTCCAGAACTGTAGGAAGTAGTGAGCGTAAACTCTGAGATGTTTCCTCAACTGTTTCATCCGCCCTGCACTGTCAGCTTCTTTTTAGCTTTTCTCCATAGCAACTCGCCCAGCAGGAGGAAAACCCCGGTCCAGACCAGCTGCTGCGCCAGAAGAGTAAGAATATCGCCGCCCGCCGTCTCCATCAGGAAAAGGTTGATGGGTCCGTCGATTATCAGGTGGAAAGGCAGGATGTAGAACAGCTGCTTCACTCCGTCTGGAAGCAGGTAAAGAGGGAAGAGAGCCCCCGAGAACAGCCTGATGATGTTGCTACGGGTGAACCTGATGCCGTTCGCGGTCTTAGTCCAGAACGTTAGCATCGAGGTGCAGAAGGCCACGGCGAACATGAGGTGGAAGCTCATCAGGACAGAAGCAGAGAAAGATAGCAGGTAGACCGGTCCGGGAAGCCTTAGCTGAGTGAACGCCAGCCCCAGGATCAGGATGGGAAAAGCCCTGGTCAGAAGCTCGAAGCTCTGCCAGCCCGCCTGGTGGAGGTACGCCTGCGCCCTGACCGATATCGGTCGCTTCATCTGGTTCACGATGGTGCCCTTGCGTATCTTGTCGCCGAAGTAGGACTCCAGCGCCGTTCCGACGAACCTCTGGACGACCTGCGCCACGATAATGTACGAAAGGACCTTGGTCAGCCCGCCTTCAAGCGTTCCAGAGGACGCTATAGCGGTCCAGACCGCGTACAGCATCACTATGTAGAGTATCGAGGATACCAGGCTTGCCGCCGTCTGTAATCTATAGTGAGAGGCCTTCTTGAATCCAGCTCTGTAGAGGTCGATGTACTTCCTGAGACGCATCTCAATCCTCCAGACCCTCGTTGTAGATCTTCTTCACGACCGATTCAATGTCAGGCTCTCTAAGCTGGAAGTCAAGGACCTCGTACTCATCCAGCACCTCTGACATCAGGTCCGAGGCTGCCAGCTCGTTCCTGTTGAATACAACCTCTAGGCTCCCGTCATCACTATCGACCTCAATCACTCCCTCTTTCTCGAGGGAGAAATCTTGAGGCCGGCGCACATCCAGCATCAGCCTCCTGGAGGTGAACCGGTCTACCAGGTCGTCCAGATCGCCGTCGTAGATCTTTCTGCCCTCATCAAGAACGACTATACGGTTGCAGAGATCCTCTATGTCGTCAATATCGTGAGTTGTCAGCATTACCGTGACATCCTGCTTCCGGTTCATTTCGCGTATAAAGTCTCTTATGCGTTCTTTTACCGCCACGTCAAGACCTATTGTCGGCTCATCCAGGTACACGATCTTCGGATGGTGAAGAAAGGCGGCTGCGAGCTCGCAACGCATCTTCTGTCCCAGGGAGAGCTTCCTAACCGGCTGCTCCCAGAACTCCGAGAGCTGGAGCACTTCGTCGAACTCCTCTATCCTTTTCTCGTATTCGCGGTCGCCGACCTCGTAGATCTCCTTGAGCAGCCGGAAGGACTCCTTGACTGGGAGATCCCACCAGAGCTGGCTCTTCTGACCGAATACGACCCCGATCTTCATGGCGTTCTGCTTCCTGTTTTCGACCGGGTCTATTCCGTCCACCTCTATCCTTCCCGAGGTTGGTTCAAGGATGCCTGTCAGCATCTTGACCGTCGTCGACTTCCCTGCGCCGTTTGCTCCTATGTAACCGACCATCTCGCCGGAGTCTACCTCCAGGTCCAGGTTCTCGACGGCGTGAATCTCATCGTAATCCCTTTTCAGGAAGGAACTCAGGTACCCGCGGACGCCCTCACCTGACCTGTAGATCTTGAAGGTCTTCGAGAGGTCTTCCGCCTCGATAAGTGGCATGAGATATTCAGCTCATCGATAGTTAAAAACCGGTCCGATTTAAGTTCGGAACAGTAGATAGCGAACCACGAAGAAATCGGGCATTCCATATGGAGTTAAACCATTAAGGGACGATTCAGCATGCCATGTCGGTACCAATTTTATTCCAGAAACGGCTACCAGGCGCTCAGAATCGGCGACTTCACAGCTTTCCTGCAACTTCTCCAAAGGAAAACAATATTTACTGTCGTGCGCGCAGAGATGGTTGAAGTTAAATTTAAGGAACTGATCTACCTGAAAGATATATTGAAATATTCCTCAGCCATCTCAACAGCCTCTCGTTCATTTTCAGCGTCAGCAATATCAACAAGATGGCTGTAAGTTTTCTTGCTCTCCTCGTAGGGCTCGCTGGTGGCTACTATGTATACCTCAGTATTTTCATCGTTCCTTCCCATGCCTATAGCGACCTCATCCGCAACAACTGCTTTATCGTACTCTCCTATTCCTCTGGACAAACTGCCTCCTTCTTGTATTAGTGCCCTGATTGCAATATCGAAATAGGAGTCCTCAGTTTCTTTCTCCACTGCCCTGTAAGGCTCTGCTTCTCCATTTAAAATATCCTCAATGGATCCCGGATTATCTCTCATGATTACCATTTGATGACAATCGATTTATATCTAATCCTTCACTTTCACCGGAACCCCCTTCTCCTTGAGGTGCTCGACCTGGTTCTTGGCGAAGTCCTCCTCGTTTGATCCCTTGGTCGCGATTATGTATACCTGGGCGTCGCCGAACGGACGCATGACTCTTCCGGCGCGCTGGGTTGCCTGGCGCCTAGAGCCGCCCTGCCCGGACATTATTATTCCAACCTCGGCGTCCGGCAGATCCAGTCCCTCGTCGCCTATCCTCGAGACGATTATCGACTTCAGCTCATCGTTCCTGAACTTCTCAAAGTACTCCTCCCTCTCGTCGAAGTCGGTCTCGCCCGAAATAAACGGCATGTCAAACTGTCGGGACAGGTCCTCTCCCTGATCTATCCAGTCGCAGAATACGACAACCTTCTCGTCCTCGTGTTTCTCGAGCAGGTCTTCAAGGTACTGCTTCTTTGCAGGGTTCTTAGAGGCCACTATCGCCTTCTTTATTCCGCTGGCCTTCTCGTACTTGTGCCGGTAGGCGTCGCTCTCCCACTCCGCGAAACGTATCTCCACGTCCGGCTTGTAGACATAGTCCTGAGAGAAGAACCTGGCCCAGTCGCCGCCTATCTCCGGTCCGATCAGCGCGAATATCTCCCGCTCCTTGGAGTCCTCCCTCACCGGGGAAGCGGACAGGCCGATTCTACGCGTGGCCTGGAGTGAAGCGGTCTTCCGGAACAGCTGGCTGGGAATATGGTGTACTTCATCGAAGACGATCAGGCCCCATTCCTCCCGGAATATCGAGGTCTTTTCTCCGGCGATATGATACGTGGCGATCGTTATGTCGTTCATCTCCTTCGTATCGCCGTGGTACTCTCCTATCTGGTCCTCGGTTACCGTCGTCTTGTCGAGTATCTCCCGCTTCCACTGGCCCACTAGCGACCTTTGAGGCACCAGCACCAGTGTTGGAGAGTCCACCCTTGCCATGAGTCCTATGGCAGTCACCGTCTTTCCGCTGCCTGCCGGGTTCGCCAGCACAGCAGCCCTCTCGTCGTGAGCCCTCTCCACGTACTCTTCCTGGTATGGCCTCAGATCGACGTTGAGGTCGGCCCCTATCGACTCGTCGACCTCCCTGAACCTGGAGTTGTCCTGCACAGGGTATCCCTTCTTCAGCAGAGCCTCCTTGATCTCCGCCCTGGACTTTGAACCCATAGCGATCCGGGACTTTTTGTCGCTTAGATCGACCGAAAGGTTCTCCCTGACATCGTCTATCGACCTCGCCCACTCCATCCTCTCCGGGTCCTCGGAGACGAGGGAGTGATGCCGGCCCTCGTACTCAATCCGGAACACCTGGGCCTTCTCGTGAGTTCTCTCCACCCACTCCAGGAAACGCGGATATGATCCAAGAATCTCCGTGTACTTCTGCTTCATCTCCTCCACGGAAAGCTCTGAGTTCCAGACGTCCATCTCCCGTACCTCGAACTTGTAGTGGTCGCCGCTGGACGACTCCAGGTGCGCAAGATCCGATATCTCGCCCAGAAGCTCCTCGCTGGGACTTGAAAGCACTATCTCACGCTGCGGCTCGAAGAAAACCGCCTCGTTCTCCAGCTCTTCTATTCTTTCGACCAGTTCTTCACGCGTGAACTCCTCGTATTTATCCTCTGGCATGCCCTCCGGTTGAACGGGCAAGATTTAAATCCCTGAAACTGGAGTCTTCTCAGAATGAAGTCAGATCTTGCGATGCAGGTGTCAAGACTCGAGGGTTTCTCCAACCCAAAACCGTCGCTGGAGCAGTACACTACGCCACCCGGTCTCGTCGCCGACCTGGTCCACAGCGCGGACATGCAGGGAAACGTCGAGGAGAGAGAGGTGGGAGACCTAGGGGCAGGAACCGGCTTCTTCGCCGTGGCGGCCGCCATGCTAGGAGGAAAGGTCACCGCGGTCGAGAAGGACAGTGAGGCTGCAGCTAAGATAAGAACGAACGCACAAAAAGCCGGGGTCAGCGTCGATGTCAGAGAAGTCGACATCCGCAAACTCGACGACTCATTCCACACTGTATTCACGAACCCGCCGTTCTCCATGCAGAGCGACGTCGGGGAGGAGTTCCTGGAGGAGGCTCTGTCCAGCTGCGAAGTAATGTACGCTGTTCTTGGCCCTGAACTGTATGAACGATTAAAAGAATTTTCACAGGAATGGACGTTAGAGGCGGCCGTGGACTACGATATCTCGCTTCCACCTACCATGGGATTTCACACCGAGGAGGGCCACGAGATCGAGGTCAAGGCCGTGCACGCGAGGAAGATCAAAAATGGAACTTGAGGCAGTTGAGAAGGACGGAAGGCTCGTGCTGGACGTGAGCCAGCACCACACGACAGCAAACCTAGTAAGAAAGGCGCTCTGGGAGGTAGGCGCAGAGGCAGCGTACGATAAGGGACACCCTCTGGACGAGGAGTCAACCCTTATCGTGAAGTCGGATTCTCCGAGAGAGGACCTTGAGGAGGCCGTGGAAGTGGCCAGAAACTGGATAACCGAGCTGGAAGACAGCTTCTAGACTGCTCGGAAGGTCCACACCTTAACTAGTAAAGACGACGGAGAGCAAACCAGCCATATGGAACCCGACGAGATCTCCGGATTATTCGAATCGAGGAGTTCAAGGGAGTTCTACTTCATCTGCATTTCCCTCATTCTTGCCTTCGGAATACTTCAAACAACAGGTCAGGCACTGCAGAGCGAGAAGCCGGTTGTTTCAGTCACATCTTGCTCAATGTACCCGGAGCTTCACGTCGGAGACATCCTGATAGTCGACGGCAGATCCTTCGACAGCATAGAGAGCGGTGACGTGGTCGTGTACAACGCAGACCAGGCAAAGGTATCGATAGACGGCGAAAAACATCTTATGGCTACCTACAACTCCTCGAGATCCATCACAACCGATGGAGCCAGAGTGAAGCTTGGAGGCGTTGGCTCGACGCTAAGGGACGTGGACGGAGACCGGAGCATGGAACCGGTGAAGTTTGCAAGGTTCAGCGTCGAAGGTCAGAGGCTCGTCGTGATCGAGGGCGACACCAGGACAGTCTCGGGAGTGGAGGTATCGGTATCCAGGGTGGGCAGCGGCATACCCGTGGTCCATCGTGCGGTGGATGTCGGCCAGAAGACGTTGGAGACGAGAGGAGACAACAACAGGGGCCAGATCTGGTTCGAGGAGAGAGTCTCCCGCGAACAGGTCCATGGAGAGGTGGCGTTCGTGGTACCTAGAGTCGGTGGCCTGAAGATGCTGGCGATGGACCTGCTGGGATTCAACGGGGATCGACCTCTCGTGGTTGACGCCTACCCCATGTGCGAGGACAGGAGTTAGACTTATTGAACTTTGTGGTGTTGTGAACATGTGGGAAGGATAATCAGGGACGCAAGGGTTTTCACCGAGGACTACGTTCCAAAGAAGCTTGCACACCGGATGGACAGAGTCAGCTCGATAGCCGAAAGCCTCAGGCCTCTTCTGGAGGACAGGCCCCCGGCTAACACTCTGCTCTACGGACCTCCGGGAACGGGAAAGACTGTGCTATCCCGGTTCGTGGCTGAGGAACTCAGGAAGGAGTCTCCCGAAGTGAGCTATACCAGGATTAACGGCTTCAAGCAGCCCAGCCGGTTCGAAATATTCTACCAGGCAGTGAACTCCGTCAGGAGCTTCGTCAACAGGGACAGCTACTCCACAGAGCAGCTGGTCGAAGAGTTCGAGGAGATAGCCAGGAAGAGACCCTTCATATTCATAGTTGATGAACTGGACCAGTTCGAGGATACTTCGGCTCTGTTCGATATCGCTAGGTTCCGGACGTCCGGTCTCGTGTTCATATCCAACTCCAGGGACGTCTTCGACGACTTTCCCAGGTCGATCAGGTCGAGATTCTCGGGACTGAACTATGTCAAGTTCGAGCCGTACAGGGAGGATCAGCTGTTCGATATAATAGAGGACAGAGCAGCAAAGGGCCTCAGGGACGGAAGCTGGAGCGATGAACTAGTTCAGAAGATAGCTAGCAACGCTGACGGCGACGCCAGGATAGCCATACAGTCGCTCCTGAACGCGGCCCAGGAAGCAGAATCGGAGGATCTCGAGGAGATACCCGCTGAAATGGCCGATAGTTCTTTCTCAAGGACGGTGTCCGAAAGAAAGGAGGAAGTTATGGAGAAGCTGAACAGCCACCAGAGGGCTCTCTACGAGGCTCTTGAGGATGAAGAGGAGCTGACATCCTCCGAGCTGAAGGAGCGGTACCGGACACTCGTGGACGAACCCCGGAGTGGCAGGCAGGTTCGCCGCTACCTCCGCAAGATGTCTGACTACGGACTTATCGATCTTCATGGCGAGGGCCGCGGAAGGAGCTACAGCATCAGGTAGGATTTCCGGACATCCGCGCGCTGGTTTAAAAATCGATCGGGGAGAAAATTGGAGTGCCGGCGCGGAACCAGGCGGCCGAAAGGGGGAGAATTAAAATCACTGAAAGGAGGTCCAGATCCCGAGAATTCTGATTTGGACTCGACGGTACGGGCCTCCACCAATATCTCCAGAAGACATTCTAAGCTTTCAGATATGCAGAAAGCCTGAGTCCCGACCCCAGGATTTGAACCTGGGACAAGTCGCTCTACAGGCGACCGCTCTGCCAGACTGAGCTAGGTCGGGTTGT
>JBDGRC010000060.1:0-2618 GCA_042218495.1 Candidatus Nanohaloarchaea archaeon
CTCAGAGGCATCATGGAGGAATACAGAGACCAGATCGGTGTTGTACACCTCGCCGAGGCCAGCATAGAGGATAACCAGGACGGAGAGCCGGCTTTGGGAGAGGGAGATATTCCTCTAGGAGCGGTGATTGAGGAGCTCGAGAGGGGGTACAGCGGTCCTGTCGTTGTAGAGGTGATGCCTGAGGACAGGAAGGCGTCATGGCGGAACGTGAACAGGTTCCTGGGGCAAAAGCAGCCGGCTTCATCTGTGGTGGGTGTACCTGAGACCGGGTCCGGCGATGGCCCAACTTCTCCGGCAGAAGCTGACTGAGCCTCAACCTTTTATCCGGATGAAGAAAAGATGCCTCCGTGAAGATAGCAGGAAAATGCCCTCCCGAGCCGGATGAGCTGGAGGCGGCGGGAAAGAGAGGATTCGATCAGGTCGAACTGTACATAGAAAGAGAACACCTGGACAACTTCTATCAAACCCTGAGAAGGATCAGAAACGCGGATGTAGAGGCTATATCGGTTCACACTCCACATGTACACATCAAGGATCAGAAGGCATACTTCCTTCTGGCTGAAAAGCTGGCGAACGAGCTGGATGCGTTCCTAGTATTCCACTCTCAGTATATGCATCATGTCCATATCCCGCAGCTGGAGGAGCTGGAGCTTGAGCCGCCTTATGGCTACGAGAACAATCCCGGCGCAAGCAAACGTCACCTTGAGGAAAATATCTTGAATCAGGGTTATCCCATGGTGCTGGACACCGCCCATTTCTTCATGTCCGACCCTGAAAGCTATGTCGAAGGGATGCGAGACCTGATAGAATCCTACACAAACCAGATCGGTCTGATCCATATCTGCGACTCCACCGTTACCGAGGACGGACTGGCTTTCGAGTCCGGAGAGATGGACATGGAGGCTGTTTCCAGGATGATAGAGGCTTCCAGCTTCGACGGAATTCTGGTTATGGAGGTCATGCCGGAGCATCAGAAAGACGCGATGGAGAAATGGGAGTGGTACACGAGCTGAGATAAAGACAGAATATTTCTGCGGATGTTAAAGCACGAAGAGAGGCAGGAATGCCAGCAGTTGAATAAGCTAATTAGATGTCGGAGAAAGAGAGCAGCTTGTTAAGAACTTCAAAACCGAGAGCCTTTTTACAAATTTCCCAGCGGAAACCTCAGCTAGTTGATACTTCTGGATAGGATGAATGATGGGTCTTGGATTAATACTTACTTTCCTAGAAAATTCTTGTCTGCGCAGATTCGTAGTTTTCAGGAGCATTAGTTTCGTAGTCTCCGAAAGACTCTCGTCCACGATGGATATTAAACAGAGATACCGCTGCTTCGGTTGTAGGCAGGTAATTTCGCCCTGAAGTCATCTGGTCAATAGTTACGAACTCTATACCGGCGTGTTCCTGTCCTCGGACATAGTTTACTTTCAGGTCTTGGAACTGAAGATCTGTATTGGCGACGAAGACAGCCTCTGGAGCGTAAGTCTTGTCTACATCTCTCACTATTCCCAGCATTTCGAGGTTCTCGGGCGGAATTCTATAGTAGGTTTCTAGGCCGTTTTCTCCTGGTAAAGAGTATATTTCATCTCCATCTAGCACCCCTTCTCTCATTTCTTCACAAATGATACCCCTATCTCTGAGTTCTTTTGCTCCGTAGTCTGGAAGTAGACGTGCCTCCTCTTTTGCTTCAAGCCAGGCAACTTCTCCCGGAGTCATCATTTCATCAGCACCTCCTGCTATACCTACGCGATGTTCTGGGTACTCTCCCACTCCGGCCCCTCTTTCAAATACGGCGATTCCTTCCTCCCCGTCCCTTTCAACGACAGGGAGCATAGTGCTGTTCATAGAGGCAGGAAGTCTTGAAACATCGAACCTACTGACATTGTCTGGTACAGCCTGCCTTTCGGCGTAAGATCCCCATACAAGGTTTACAGATAGATCGTCTCCATCAGAGCCAAAAATTGGGACTATTGTGTCTCCATCCCAGAGTACCCTTTCAGCGGTGGCTCTGTCAATATCTTCTACTGAATTATCTGCTGTCCAAAGCTCAGGTCGCTCCTCACCCCAATTTTCAGGACTGTAAGGTTCTCCGTCAACAGTAACAGAATCATCTTCATATTCGGCACACCTGAGCTCTCCTTTGATCTCTACAAAAAGCTGACTGCCTTGTTCATACAGTCTAGAACCTTTCTCAACAAGTGTATTCCAGTAGCTTTGATCGACACTTCTTAAGAACTCTTCCGGCACGTCAAGCTCTTGGTTGTGTTCATCGGGAAAATTAACTTCTAGCCATTCTGCTTTTTTACCTCCTTCAAAGATGAATTCGGCGATCCAGTCTTCGCCCCCGATGACTCGAGAACTCATTACATACTACTTTGAAGCAACAAATTTTAAAACCGTGGTTTCTAGGGCTGAAATCATGGCTCATCTTTCCCTTTATAAGATTTGACTGAGTTTCCTAGGTTGCCGAGTGCGACGAGCACTGGGTGCACAGCCGAGAGGCCAAGATGAGCGCTTGTTTTGTTTTTAGCGTGATGCAGGAGATAGACGGACCCGAAAGTGTCTATGACACTTTCATTCATGTAGCCAACTTTACAGTTGGCGGTGGGCATCCTTGGAAG
>JBDGRC010000061.1:0-5360 GCA_042218495.1 Candidatus Nanohaloarchaea archaeon
CGCCAAAAAAGCCGTCAACGAAGCCAGAGAACGGATTTCAGAAGCCGTGAACTCCCGGCCCGAAGAAATCATATTCACCAGCGGAGCCACCGAATCCGACAACCTCGCTATCAAGGGAGCCGCAGAGTACGCCGACAAGAAAGACAAGGGCAGCCATATAATCACCTCCGTCACCGAACACGAAGCCGTCCTGGAAGCCTGCGAAGCCCTGGAAGAGAAAGGATTTGACGCTACATATCTACCTGTCGACGAACACGGCCAAGTCGATCCTGCCGACGTAGAAGACGCGATCCGGGACGACACCGTGCTGATCTCGATCATGGCCGCGAACAACGAGATCGGCACCACAGCACCTCTCAAAGAAATCGGGGAAATCGCCAAAGAGAACGAGGTCTTCTTCCATACCGACGCAGTCCAGGCGATCGGCTACCTTCCCATCGACGTGGAGGAAATGGGGATCGACCTGATGTCTATCTCAGGCCACAAAATCTACGGGCCGAAAGGCATCGGCGCACTCTACGTACGCCGCAGAAACCCGAAAGTCAAGCTGGAACCACTGCTTCACGGCGGAGGACACGAACGAGGATGGCGCTCCGGCACCCTCAACGTCCCCTCCATCATGGGCCTCTCAAAAGCCGTGGAACTGGCCGACAAGAACATGGCGGAACGCACCAGCCACGTCGACGAACTTTCCTCCTATATGTGGGGAAGACTGGACGACGAGCTGGATGACGTGGTCCTGAACGGCCACCCTGAAGAACGGATACCCAACAACCTGAACATCAGCTTCACCGGCGTCGAGAACAAGGCTCTCGTCAAGAACCTGCAACCTGAGATAGCAGTGTCAGCAGGATCAGCCTGCACCACCGGACAAGTCGAAGCCTCCCATGTCCTCCAGGCCATCACCGACGACGAAGACAGGTGGCACACCACCATACGCATCGGCCTCGGCAAAGACAACACAAGAGAGGAAATCGAGTACGCCACCGACGAAATAATCAGCGTAGTCAACAGGCTCCGCAACCTAACCTTCTAATTATGTCTAATTTATTATAGTAAATGACAACTACTAGACTTCCGAACCTCTGTGCATAGAGCATGAGAGAAGATACAGGATTTCAGTCTCTTTCTTTACAACGAAAATACCGGTCTGGAGAAAATGATCTGCTCCGAGATTTCTATGTCCCGGTTCTCCAAGAGACGGAAGAATATGACCGAGCAGCTGGCTACTTTGACACAAAAGCGCTTACAGCAGCAGCAAACGGCATTTCAGGTCTAATTGATAACGATGGGGAAATGCGGCTACTGGCCAGTCCCCGACTCAGCGAAGAAGATAAAAAAGCTCTACAAGGAGAAATCAGTGAAACTGAGAGATCACAGATAATTGCTGACACCCTAAGCAGTGAACTAAATCCCGACCAGTTCTCGAGCTATCTGCAGCGGGATCGTTTACTTGTAATTGCTTGGATGGTGAGAGAAGGCTATCTTGACATCAAAATAGCTACGCTCAAAGACGACGAAGTCACGAATCCGTTCAGTCACTACCACGAAAAACTGGGGGTCCTTGATGATAAGAACAATGACAAGATCGCTTTCTCTGGTTCTATCAACGAGACAGAGCTCGCCTGGACAGATAACTACGAATCCTTTGATGTATTCCGCGAATGGATTGAAGCTGAACAACCCCGAGTAGAAGACAAACAAACCGCATTCAATCGTCTCTGGAAAGGTGAAGACCCGAGAGTAGAGGTAGATCCTTTGCCAGATGTCGTGGAAGACCAATTTAAGGAAATCAGCCCACCGACCAGAGACGGTGAACCAGATTTAGAGAGCTACCGAAACGGCGAGGTTGACGGCTCAGCTAAAGTCCAGGAAGGCGGCGATTTCACACTCCGAGACTATCAAGAAGATGCAATAGACTGGTGGATCGACAACAACCACCGGGGCATCTTCTCAATGGCTACTGGAACCGGGAAAACCTTCACTGCACTGAGAGCTGCCCTGCTGGACGCTGATACCCGGATCACAGTAGTAGTTGTCCCGCAAACACCGTTGCTGAGCCAATGGATAGAAGATATAGAAGAAGTGTTCGGGAACGACATTGATATTCTACAATGCGGTGGCGAAGAGGGCCGCGGATGGAAAAGTCAAATCCTCGACAAAGTTGACCCGTACCGGATTTCGCAGGACTCGATAATCCGAAAGAGATCCAAGGATGTCATCATCACAACGATCCACTCAGCAGTATCTGAGCCCTTCACACGGGCAATGGAAGGAATCCCGCCTGAGCGCATACAACTAATCGCGGACGAAGTCCATAACTACGGAGCATCTACCTTCAGACGACTTTTCGATATCGATGCAGGGAGACGGATCGGCCTATCAGCCACACCTGAACGAGAGATGGATCCAGAAGGCACCGAAGCTATTCTTTCATACTTTGGCCACAATCAGTTCGAGTACTCAACTCAGGACGCAATTGAGGAAGGGTACCTTGCTAAGTACGAATACCGACCTCAAATATGCGAACTACGGCCACACGAATACGAGGAATATGCTGGCCTAACAGAGCAGATCAACCAGATCAGTGCTCAGCTCTCAAACAAAGATGAAGGCAGCAATGTTCAGGAACTGGAGGAGCAATTAAAGCGCTTGAGTATTGAACGCGCTCGGATCAGAAAGAAAGCTGAGACCAAACCACAGGTGTTCGGGAATCTTCTCGATCAGGACATTCCAACCCCTGCTATCATCTTCTGCGAGGATACGGAGCAAGTCGATGAAATCAAAGCCGAATTGGAGAAGCGAGGTGAGGACTACGAGGAGTATGTGAGCCAGCTTCCTGATGAGGATTTGCAACGGGCCTACCACAAGTTTGAGAACGATATGATAGACTACCTCCTGGCGATTCGTTGCCTCGATGAAGGGGTTGATGTACCAGGATGTCAGACAGCAATCCTGATCTCAAGCAACAAAAGCGAACGACAGTTCATCCAGCGCCGGGGGCGGGTTCTCCGAAAAACCGCTGGTAAAGAGAAGGCAGTAATCTACGATATACTCACTTTCCCAGGAGTCAACGCAGAAGAAGGGGATCATATTACCCGAAAGGTGGTTGAGGATGAAGTAGAACGAGCAAAACATCTAATCCAAGCCGCTGAGAATGAGCGAGATGTCGAGAAACAACTGAAGCAATACCTTGACCCGTTAGGGTTCGGGGCACTAGTTTACACATGAGTGAACAACAAGACGAAATCAGTCCTGAAATCAGGTCGTTGATGGAAGAAAAAGCAGAGGAACACGGGGTTCCAGTGGAACTCCTGGTAGAAATTTACCGAGAAGAAAGGCGCGTGGTGAACATGGATCTCCGCCAAGACATCCATACCAACATCCAAGACCTGATTGAGGAATACGGAGAAGACTGGAGTCCAACAGACAGCTAAACATGCAACCCCTTTGTTATATTATGGCTGAGTGTAATGAACGAGCCACGAAACTGAAACGGAGGTAAACAGTGCATATCCACGAAGTCACTCTCAAGAACTTCAAGCCGTTTCACGGGAAGGAAACGGTAGAACTTGATACTGAGGAAAACCAACCTTTAGTTCTGATAGGTGCGAAAAACGACCGAGGTAAAAGTGCCTTTTTCGACGGAGTAAGGTTCTGTCTCTACGGCTTCCAAGGGAACAATCCGACAATCGCAGAAAAGCGTCGAAATGCCGTGAACCGAAAGGCAGTACGGGAAAAGGCCGGCGAAACCTTTGTCGAGGTCGTATTTGAACACGACGGTGATGCCTACAGCATCACTCGATACCTAACATTCACTACAGGGATCGGAGACGAAGAAGAGGTCGATATTGGATCCTGCTACCCTGTTATCAAAAAGAATGGCGAGAAAATCGTCGACGAAAACAGTTCCAGTGAAGAATACAATCAGATAGTCAATACCCTCCTCCCTGAGAATGCGTCCAAGTTCTTTTTCTTTGACGCAGAAGACGACCTCGAGAAATACACCCGCAATAATGCTGAAGTACGGGAAGCGATTGAAACTGTTCTTGGCATTCAGGAACTCCGCAATGCAGTAGATGACCTGGAAAAACGAGCTGATCAATTCCAAGACGACTTCCTAAGCGCTCAGACAGATGCAGAGAACAGGAGACGCCTGAAATCTGAGCTTGAGGATCTCCGACAAGAACGGGAAGCACTTGAATCACAGAAAGAATCAAAAGAAGAAGAGCTAGAGAATAAACGAGATAAGCTCAAAGACATCGAAAGCGAGATAGAGGATATTGAAGAAGTCGCAGAGAAGCAGAGACAGCTCCAGGAGCTCGAACGCCAAATCGAGGACGCAGACAGCGCGAAGATCCGAGCAGAAAAACAGATCAACTCGATTCTCAGAGACGCTGGCCCCCTTCTCGCAGGACTGGGAGCACAGGAAATTAAGCAGTATTCGAAACCAGAAGTTGGTCATCACCTTGAGTCGGTGGTAAATGACCTCTTGGAAAACGACCCCTTTGAGGGCGAGTGCATCTGTGGTGAACCTCTAACAGAAGACCACAAAGAAAAACTGGAAAGCCGGATCCAGAGGGATACTAACCCGGCAGAACCTTTCCGTATCGCTCTCGATGACGCCAAACAAGAACTGCCAAACGATATCGAGGGTACAAGAGACGACTTCACTGAGTGGCGAGAAGAACGCCGGCAGAAGGATCAAAGACTTGACCAGCTCAAAGAGCGCAAAGAAGACCTCGAATCAGAAATTGACGCAATCACAGCTGAGGATCACGAGGATCTGAAACAGCGGAGAGACGAGACCGAAAAGGAAATCCAAGATCTGGAAGACGAGATTGAGCGTCTTGACCGGCAGATTGGCAAAAAAGAAAACGAAGAAAACCAGAAAGAGAAGCGTATTCAGAGTCTCGGCGGTGCAACGGAGAACGAACAACGTCTAGAAAACCTGAAAGAACTCTCCGAGCGATGTGCCGAGGCAATGGAGGATGTCAAAGAAGACTTCGTGGAACAACGGAAAGACGAAGTCGAACGCGAAGCCTCCGATGTCTTCCAACGCCTAACCAACAAGCCGGAAGTCTACGAAGGTATCGTACTCGACGAAGAATATAACCTCCGGATCAAAACCGAGTCTGGCCTACGGGATGTTGAAACACAGAGCCCATCCGCCGGACAAACACAGATTATCGCCTACTCCTTCATCGCTGGACTGAACAACTACACCGCACGTGAAGCACCGGTTATCATAGACACTCCGCTCGGACGCCTGGATCCTATACACAAAGACAGGTTGATCTCCTATTACCCGCAGTTCAGCAACCAAGTCGTGATACTCTACCAACCAAGCGAGCTCTCCG
>JBDGRC010000062.1:0-3551 GCA_042218495.1 Candidatus Nanohaloarchaea archaeon
ACCCGGGGCCTCTTCCATGCCAAGGAAGCGTTCTGCCAGGCTGAACTAAGAGCCCT
Source organism: Candidatus Nanohaloarchaea archaeon (assembly GCA_042218495.1). Taxonomy (GTDB): domain Archaea; phylum Nanohalarchaeota; class Nanosalinia; order Nanosalinales; family Nanosalinaceae; genus Nanohalococcus. The sequence continues at coordinate 57 of JBDGRC010000062.1, forward strand.
CTATCTTCATTCTACAAGCGTAACTTCTTCAACCCCTTCCACTCCGCCGTCTTCTCCTATGGTGACGCTCCACGCCTTTCCTGTCTCGTCCGCAGCAGCGTTAAGCGCCTCGGTGCCTAGGAGGGAGTCTCTCCCGAAGTCCTCGTGCACGTGGCCTGAAACCCATGCAGCGGGCTTCTCTCTCATTATTATCTCACGGAACTCTTCGAAGCCTATCCTGTCGCCGGAGTGAATCCTATCGTTGAGCTTCTTCGGAGGATAGTGCGAGCCGATCATTAGCTTTTCCGAGTCTACCTCCTTTGCTATCTCGTGGACCTCCTCGTTGATATCGTCCGGGAAGTCTCCTCCGATCAGCACCAGCTTGTACTCGCCGTCGATGTCCGCCTCAAGGAAGTTGTACACGGGAACCGAGTCGTCGTCCAGAAACTCGTCGTCGAAGAACATATCCCTGTTTCCCGTGCACCCCAGTCCGGATATTTCCACCCTTTCGAACAGCTCCTCCGCGTACTCCTTCTCCATGAAGTCTCCCAGGTTGACGAAGAGATCGTAGCCTCCGCTGTTCGCCTCCTGGACCGCGGCCTCAAGTAGCTCCTCGTCGGCGTGGAAGTCGCTGGTAAACAGAATCTTGAGACTCATACTTAGCCAGAATATCGAAGGCTTAAAAGATTCGTTCAGATGGAGGGGTTCCGGACCATGGGTAAAAAACCTGATTCCCCGTCAAAGTTATGTACACGGCAGATATCACAAACTTCCTCGATCAGGACGGATATGTTAACCCCGGCTCCGAAGTGATCGGAAACAAGCTGCCTCTCCACGACCATCCCTCTGAAGGGAACAGAGGATGTAATATAACGGTCGAGGACTCGACAGAGGTCGAGGAGGTCGCCAGGGATATTCTACGGAGATCTGAAGAAAGCGTAGGCCAGATTCAGTTTCTTCATGAACAATCAGGAGACCTGAGAAGCGATAAATTCTATGAAAATAAGGTCATGAGAGTTTTCTCGGAGTCCCTTACCCGGCATATACTGAATTTGAAGTTCAGTAACTTTACCAGCTTCCCGGAAACTGAAGAAGCGTATCTCAGCGAACTAGTGGAAAGAGGAGAGCACAACTGTTTCACCATCGGGTTATACGGAGCGGCGGTCGGCGAGAAAGCATACGAGATCAGTCCGGAAGTTAACAAGCAGATTGGTTTTACAGGAGTCATAAACATGAGTTCATACGTGGAAGATGAGGAAGAATCCCACCACGCCTGGACGGAGATAACCGACGGAGATACCAGATTTGTGGTTGATCCAGCTCTCGGCTACTGGGGTGAACCAGGAGTCGAACCCGAGCCAGACCTGACCGGGATATTTCCGCCTGAGACAGCGGATCCATGGAACTACATGCCCAAAATGGGTATGGACCCGGACATACTGGAGAGCTGAATCCCGTATCAGGTGAAGTCCGTTGAATCTTATCGTTAGCTTAACCTGAGTTACACACTAATATCTCTTCCGGTCTCAAATCGAACTATGTCACTGGTACTCTACGCGGCCGGGGGCGCAGCTGCGCTGGCCGGTCTGACAGCGGTATACTACTACAACAGGATAGTCCAGCTGGAGAACCGGGTGGACAACGCGTGGGCGCAGATCGACGTCCAGCTCAAGAAAAGGGCTGATCTTGTGCCAAACCTCGTGGAGACGGTCGAGGGCTACGTCGAGCACGAGCGAGAGGTCATGGACAAAGTATCAGAGAGCAGGGAGAAGATGATGAACGCCTCCGGCCAGCAGGAGGAGGTGGAGGCCGGTAGCCAGATGGGTGAGGCCCTCAAGTCCATCTTCGCTGTCGCGGAGGAGTATCCGGATCTCAAGGCATCCGAAAACTTCCAGGAGCTCCAAGAGGAGCTCTCGTCGATAGAGAAAAAGATAGCTTACGCCAGGCAGCACTACAACGATGCTGTAATGGAGTTCAATAACGGCATCGAGACCTTTCCAGCTGTGCTGTTCGCGAACGCTCTCGGAAAGTCGGAGAAGGATCAGCTCGAGATAGAGACTGCGGACAGGGAGCTGCCGGAAGTTAGCTTTGGCGAAGGAGAATGATGCTCGAGGACCAGATAGCCAGGAACCACCGCAGGTCATACCTTCTGATGCTGCTGGTTCCGGCGATCCTTGTATCTGTGATCTTCGTGGCCGGAAGGATATTCGCGCCCGGCATAAGCCCTTTCATGGTCCTGGCTGTCGGATCTCTGGTTTCAGTCGTCTACGTGCTCTACTCGTACTTTAGGAGCGACAAGATGGTTCTGAAGTCCACGGGAGCCGAAAAGGCGCCGGAATCCAGCTACAGCCAGTATCACGACCTCGTGGAAGGTCTCAGCATCTCATCGGGAGCCCCGAAGCCGGAGCTCTACGTCAAGGATTCAGACGCCATCAACGCGTTCGCGACCGGAAGAAAGCCCGAGGACGGCAAGATATGCGTCACGACAGGTGCGCTTGAGAAGCTAGAGAAAGACGAGCTGGAAGGCGTGCTCGCGCACGAGCTAGCCCACATCCGGAACCACGATACGCTCTTCATGACTGTGGCGGTTGCTCTGATAGGCATGGTGTCGATACTCAGCGAGCTGATACTTGACGGCCTTTTCTTCGGCGTCGACGACGATACACCTCCATGGGCGCTCGCCGCAGGAATTGCGCTGGCTATCATGGCGCCGATCTCCGCCAGGCTCGTTCAGCTCGCAATGTCCAGGAAGAGAGAGTACCTCGCGGACGCCTCCGGCGCGAAGATGACCCGTTACCCGGAAGGTCTCGCGTCGGCCCTCGAGAAGATAGAGGCGCAGAGCCAGAGGATGGAGGCGAACAGGGCTGTCAGCCATCTCTACATGTCAAACCCTCTCGACGGATCGGAGCTGTTCTCGACCCATCCGCCGACACAGGAACGAATAAACAGGCTGAGGGAGATGTGAAGTGGGTAACGTAGAGGATCAACCTGACGGGAAGCTGGAAAGATGGTTCGGGGAGAGGCTTCCGGAGGTACTGACGGACGGCTCCGAGTATCCCCTGCTCCTGACAGTGCTGGGGGAGAAGCCCGCGGCACTAACGATGAACATCGACAGTGAGCAGGAAAAGGTTCTCGAGGAACTGTGTGACGAGTTTGATCTGTCGATGAAGACAGGGGAGGGAAGAAGATCCAAGCCAGACAGAGCGGTCGGAGAGAACCCCGTAAGGGATCAGAAGTGCGCGTTTATCGCCCGGGACGAGGAGCGGTTCGACCTGCTGGAGGCATCGGAAGGCCGTTTCTACGGTTTCTCCGACAGGGCGGTCGGAAAGTTCCTCGGCTTTCCGGAAGATGCGATAGAGTTCTTCGTCCAGAACGAACAGCCCGGGATGAAGTCCAGAAAGTTCATGGAAAAGATGGACGACGTGAACAGAGAACTCGTAGACCTGACAACGTACATAGTTCCTGACAGCGAGAGAGCGGTGAGGAAAGCTGAGGAGAAAGGCCGGAAGAGGAAGA
>JBDGRC010000063.1:0-3319 GCA_042218495.1 Candidatus Nanohaloarchaea archaeon
CCTCCTCGCCGATGATCACGCCAAGGCGGTCCTCCGGTATTCTTACTTCTTTCACATTCTAGGTATTCGTGAAAATCTTATATTAACCAAAAAGCCTGATTCAGAGAATTCTCGCCCGATCAGCGCCTGATTTATCAGATTATGTTTAAAAATTTTTAACTAGGAATTAAAGCTTGTAGTGAATTCAAACACTGTAGAGAGTCCTGACGACAGACGGCAATATTCGAAGACCGGACGGTTCGTCGAGGGACTGCTGAAAGAAGAAGAAGCAGCGGAAGATGGTTGGAGTCCGACAGACACGGAAACAGTGAGAAAGCTGCACCGGGTAAATGATTACAGTGACTATGAGAAGAGAGTGGCGTGGCGCCATGTTGAAACAGCTTTAGAAGCGATGTCAGAATCAGGACCGAGTTCAATCCCGGAGGGAACCTTTAGAAAGATCGAAGATTACCTCAGAACGCGGATCAACACCCATCTATCTGACAGGCGGCATAAGGAATCAAATCAATATACCCCTACACCCTAATTTAGGGAGATCGAACCTATCTCCGCGCCCCTGGCATCAAAGAAGTCAGCAATGTTCCCTAGATCCCTCTCTAGCAACTCCTTACCCCGAGGATGGGTCCTGTGCACTCCCTGCGAGAAGTCTATCCACGCCAGTTCCGGTTCGTCGGTCACGAGGATGTTGTACTCGGACAGGTCGCCGTGGACCAGCTTCTCCTGCTCCCACAGCCTTCTGATCCGGTCCCTGGTCTTCTCCCATCCTGTCTGCGGGTTTTCGATCTCCACGTTCTTAAGCTTGGGGAACGGGGAGAACTCGCGGCCCAGAAACTCCATCACGAGGATGTTACCCTGCGTCGTGACAGGTTCCGGACACTTCAGGACGTTCCGAGCCTTCTCCAGGTTCCTGTACTCCTTCCGACACCACTTTTCGATGACGCTGCGCCTGTCGGACTTGAAGTCCTCGAACCGCTGGTCCCCACGGAGATAGTCTTCCATTTCACGGAAGCTCCCCGCGCGGGTCATGTATATCTTGACTGCGACGCGCTCGCCGTCCGGAGTGTCAGCCAGAAATACTTGAGACTCCTTGCCGGACTCGATGGCTCCATAAAGCCGGGAGAGAGCTCTCTCGTCCGAAAGCTTCAGCAGCTGCTTTTTCGTATAGCTGTCGAAGACGTTCTCGAACGACTTCTTCGCCTCGGAAGAGTCGAACATCCTGCGTGACTCCTCCTCCCACCTTCTGTGATCGAACCTTTCGTTCCCCACATAAAGATATCTCCTCAAATCATTAAATCACATGGACGATAAAAGGTTCTGCCCGAACTGTGGATCATCAAACGTTGAGCCTTACGACGGCGGTGTCACGAGACTCGACCTGGCAGGAGATAACTTCCAGAATACCTGGAAATGCCAGGAGTGCGGCTACAGCGGCTACCTTCCAGAGGGAAAACCGCAGGAAAGAAATTTTGAGAAGAAAGAATACACTGAAGACGCCCACTTTCCACAGGCAGCCAGAATAAACAGGATTGACATTATCCCCGTGGCAGCCCTGGCTCTTGTCGCACTCTACATGGCCCTGAAAAACATTTTCTGATCAGAGAAACTCGGATATCTCGTCCAGATGATCGTGATCCTCAAGCCAGCGGGTCTCGGCGTTGGAGTAGGCGTTAACAATGTCGCCTTTCTCGTCGCCCTGGATCTTCCACGGCTCTATGAGCACGACCTTGTCTCTCTCAACCCACATTCCTCTCTTCTTGCTTCCGGGAATGCGGCAGATCCTCTCGTTTCCATCGGTGCAGTAGACCCTGTACTTTCCTCCGCCCTCCTTCCTCAGTACTATTCCGAGTACTTCGTTGCCTTCCGGCTCCCGCACCCTTCCTATTCCTTGATCTTCTTCGTCCGTCACACTATATAATCAGGAATTATACTTAAATAGGAGGAACCAAACGGCCGTCTGAGCTTTCCCCGACCTAACGCACCAGCGGGTCAAGCTTCGAAGTCTATCTTCCACTTTCTTGCTATTTTTTTCATCACACGCAGATCTCTGTGCAAAATATCACGGAAAAGTTTTAATGCTTCTTCTTTCTCTCCTGCATCCAGCTTATTTTCTACAGCCCTGATTTCCTTTTCGTCTTCATCAATTTCTTCCTCAAGTAACTCTACCGTTTCCTTGAACAATGGGCTCGGGTCCTCAACTTTATCACTTTCCATACGTTGCTCGTACATACCTTTTCCCTCCCTCTCCAAATTTGCTTGATCCTTTACATCGACCTCATAAGCATTGATCCAATTCCTGACCTCTCCGTCAGACACAGATCCAGGATTCTTCCAGGCATTGCTAACATTTTTAAGCAGGCCGCTATCGATAACTTCATTCTCGTATACCTCGAGCAGGCGGTGCACCCATCCATCAGCACCATGAGCATCTCCGTATTCACGGTTTCCACTTCCGCCTCCACCAAAGAGAGATCCAAATACTCCCATGGTGATTACGGTCCAAAAATTCTTTATAAAATTAAGTCTCGTTTACGTATATTCTACGGTACGATCCTCACTGAAATAACGTTCCTGTAGACTTCCTCGCCGTTCTCCTCGCCGACCAGCTCGTAGCTCCGCTTCACTTCGGGATCGTACCTCGACTTAAGGCGGTTCAGTATCTCCTTCGCCATCGATTCTGTCGACAGGAACACGTTGACGCCGTGGTCCGTGTTCTCGACGTTTGAGACAAACTTGTTCCTGTCCCTGTTCGTTATCTCCGCAGCCTGGTCCATGACCTCGTTGGAGATCTTTTCCAGGTCTGCGTCGCCACGGATCTGCATCTTGACCTTGTAAAAGCCGCTGCTGAACCTTGAGCAGGTCCCGCACTGGGTTCTATCAAACCGTACCTCGGTGTCGTACGAGGCCTCCATCCTGCCTCTCGACGCGTGAACCCTCACCATCGTCCGGTCTTCCTCCTCCCAGTACTGGAGCCTCATCTCGACCTCCTCCCGGTTGAAGCTGGAGAACGCCAGAGAAAGCTGATCCTGTACCGTATACTCCTCCATCCACTCTCCTCCATCCTTCATGCGTCCGCAAACGCTGCAGACCTCTATCTGGACAACCTCCGGAACTTCCAAGAGCTCGTTCTTTTCCGGGTAGCAGTTGGCGCAGAGCTTCTTCTTGTTTCCGTAGAGCTCCTCCACCTCGCGGCCGCACCGCGGGCAGAACTTGCTCAGTTCCATGACCATCTCTCCTCAGTTAATCTCTTATTGGTGACCCGGCGCCAGGTCGATCCTGTCCCCCTCATCGAGATCCAGCTCCTCCGAGGACTCCAGGAGCA
>JBDGRC010000064.1:0-4022 GCA_042218495.1 Candidatus Nanohaloarchaea archaeon
AGCATTGGCCACGAGAGGTCACCGCCGGGTTTTAAATACTCGAAACGGCACAGCAAGTCGAAACCAGACCTATATACTATACAATTTCTGGATCAAGTTGATTAATCCTAATAGGAGATATCCGACTCCGCCTATAATTGAAAAAATTGTAAAAATAGCGACCGCAGCATACGAAAAAAGTCCTCCAAAAACGAGTGAAAGGGATATATAAAGATTAACCCAAGCATCAAGTGAAATTCCTCCAGATGGTTGAAGTTGACTCCAAATCGGAGGTGTGAGATAGTTTGTATCCGCTACGGTGATAGTAATAAATAATGCTACGGCGAGTATACAAATTCCTCGAAAAATTGGTATTTCCATTCCAAGAAACTCGTCTATTTTGTTTCCTATAGAAACCATTCCTAAAGTAGATAATCCGCCAGTAGCAAATCCTAAACAGTAGATCGCCATGAAAAAGTACCCCGCCCAAATCTGAGGAAATACAGTCAGTAAAGAAGTTATCCCCATTATCAGTGGTACAAAAAATGCAGCAAAAAGCATCAAACCGGACCCTTCCCAGATACTACTATTTCGAAACTCAATCCATAACTTGATTAAGACAAGGACTGACAGAATAGTCACCAAGGAAAGGCCAGTTACGATTGCAATATCTCGTAGAGTCGGGATTGACGATTCTAATTGTTTTTCTACTGTTCCGAGATAAACACTAATAGCCCCGAATACCCCAATAAGAGTAAATAAATGTCGGTTTTCCCAAATAAATGAATCCAGACAATCTATCGGTTGATATAGCCAAGGAATCAATAGTTCGCCAATAATGAGCTCAAAAATGGTGTTATCAACAAGATCGGTATCATCAGTCATTACTTATTCTTTACCGATTCCTCTGTTCATATTGAACACTGTGAAATAGGTCAGATACGGCGTTGAAGCAGAATTTGGCGTGGGATACCGCTAACTCGGCTTCTTCTTTTCTGAACAGATTGTCTGGAGCGATGCCGTAATTCTCCTCTCCGTACTTGGCAGGGAGGTAGAATTCGTTCCAAAACTGCGTCAGGAAAATCACTCGAGGCAGGTTCGACTCCGATCCGAACGAATCCGGGAACTCCGCACGGAGTACTTTCTGTCCGGACTCAAACGAGATATCATGCTGCTCAGGAGGATGCTCACCAACCAGCCTGAAAAGGATCTTCCCAGAGAGCTCTATACACTGCTGGCAATCCGAGATCACGTTTGAGTATGATGGGGCTGGAGTGGAATCTTCTAGTGCTTCTTCAGCTGACCGTCGTTTCTTTTTGGCCTTTCTCAGTTGGTTCCTACAATATTTGAGGTCTTGCTGATTGAGGACAGATGTATCGGAATCACTCATTCTCTTTGCAGAGATATTTAGCTCAAGAGAGAAACTTCTTTCTCAGCGTCCAGACACAGATCTAGGGAAAGGGAATTAAGGAAAAATTGGGGACAGGGTTACTTCTCCTCAGATTCTAAGATAGCAACCCTGACCCGCTTGTCGGCGTGATCCGAACCGAGGTACACCCGGCCTCGATCATCGGTTGGCTTGAACTCGTCCTGGACCTCCTCGGCATCCAGCTCTTCCTTGGCTTTCTGGTAGCCGTCGAACTGTCCGTCCTTGAAGCCGTCCCACTTGTGCTGGTGGTAGCTGCAACGTAGGTTTTCGGTTTGATCGCAGTCCTGGCAGTCCTCGATCTCCTGCTTCAGCTGCTCCTCCTTGTCGACGGCAACCACTACTCTACCACCTCTACTTCTGTCTCGGTTAGCGTGTTCGCATCCTGCTCAGAGAAGAACTCCTTGGCTTCTTCCTTGCTCTCGGCCTCTATCTCCTTGGAGAGTTTGATGGTCCGGGTTACTCGGTACGACTTACTCACTTTCGACCACCTTTTCTATCCAGAGTTTGCCCGAGATGCGGTCGGTTCTAAACTTGTCGGATTCTCTTGCTATTTCCTCAACCCGTGAAGGATTCCAAACAGTTTTTTGCGCCACTGCTTGAACACTGACTCTGCCGCCTTCAACTCCGTCAACATACTCCTGCTTATTCCTCTCAATCAGTGTGTCTATACTCTGGTTCAGATCTCTTTCAGCAATTTCAAGCGTCGGCATTACTGGATCACCTCCTCTTGAAGAAATTCGAGATCTTCTTTGCAGAGGGTTACTGTACCTGTTCCTGTGGCAAGAGTCACCATTCCGTCAGAGAATCTGTAGATTCTCATATCGGATTCTTCATCTCTGACGTATCCTTGGAATTCGTGTGAAGAGCCTTCCTGGATCTCTTCTTCTCTTTCCGTCTTCGGCTTAGGTAACTCAGTCATCTCGAATCACCTTTGAAATCGTACTTTTCGTCGCAGCCCTTGCATACGCCTAATGCCATTGGGTAGCTCCGAGGTCTTTCACTGACGACTATTCCTTCTCCGCACTCTGGGCATTGAGGTACTTCGACTTCTACTTCGTTTTCCTGTGCCGGTGATTCGTACATCGTGACGGTTGTATTGTCGAATCTGTCGGAGAGATGTTTTCTGAGATTTTTGGCTTCTTGGTGAGCCTGTCGGTGGCCATCCATTGAGATTGTAGATTGTGTCATGGGTGTTTCACCTTCTAACCAATCATTACCCACAGTTATTTATAAAGGTTGCCCAAGAAGACACGCTTCACCAGTCAAGAGCTTCAAAAATGCGAATTATAGGACGATTAGTGGGCCATAATCTATAAGTGGATGTGTTCGCTATAGGATGGTGCGGAGGTTATAGACGAAGTCCTCCGTTCCGAGGGAAGGTGTGTAAGCATGTCCGGGAAAACCACGATCCAAGTGAGCACCGAGGTCAAAGACCTGCTTGAAGCCAAAAAAGATGGGAACGAGTCGCTTGACGATGTGCTCAAGCGGGAGCTGGAATTGGAGAGCGATGATGATGTGGAAGATTTGACAGCGTACCTGTCCGAGGAAAAGACAGCGAAGGTAGAGGAGTTTATTGATCTCGTGACTAGAGAATTTGATTTTGTCCGAGAGTATAATGAAACCGGTGGTACAGCTTATCACCCGATTTTAGAACTCAGGCACCCCAAGTCGGACATGCCTATCGTAACTGTTGAAACGGATGAAAATAACGCGTACCAGTTTGAGTATCGCCGTCATCGTGGCGAAATGGGCGACCTTGTAGGTTGGTCAGACTCCTTGGATTCGAGTAATGAAGATCAGGTTGACGATATTCTTCGCCGTGTCCGTGGCGCGTACCAGAAATACGGCTGAACAACCTTCACCTGTTCCAAGATATGAAAGAAGTCACAGCCACGGTGGAACGACGGCATCTCAAGGTTCTCGACGGTATCGCGGATATGTGGCGGTGTAGCCGGAGTGAAGCCCTCCGACGATTGCTCGACACCCAAGGCGAACAGGTCCGCTCCAGCGACAAGCAGCCGCCGAACGCCAAACTAACCGAACTCCAAACCCAGGTCGAGAGACTGAGACAACAACAAGAACAGCTCCACAGAGAAGTTGAAAAACAAACCGAGCTACGAGACACGGTCTCGACCGAGTCGGATCGGTACGACTCAGAGAAGACAGAAAGAGAAGCAGAAGAACTCATCACGATTCTCGAAGAAGCCGAGGAAGAAAACCAGCAGCAAGAACCGCAGTAGAATGAGCCAAAAATCAACCGTTGTATGGACGTGCCATTCTGCCAACATTCCACATAGCCCATCTAACACTCATACCCGTGCTATTGAGGACGGCGTCCCGTTCTACCCGCTTCAACAGCAGGGATACGTCAAAGTAACAGTCTGCACGAAGTGCCACGGACGGCTTCCCGGCCATATGATAAATATAGATCCTGGCCGAGACAAACTCAACCAGTTCTTCAAGATCCAAAGCATCGACCAGCTGTTCAAAACGCTTCCAGAAGGCTTCGTAGGAACCGGTCTCTCACGGAAAACCCACCGTCGCCTGTTTCAACACTGCATTACCCTGTTGCAGGCTCCAACTTTAGTTGGCCGATTTTCGTAAAGCCAACCCT
>JBDGRC010000065.1:0-2607 GCA_042218495.1 Candidatus Nanohaloarchaea archaeon
GCCCCTTCAAGACTGTGGTTCCCGAACTTGTGACGCAGCAGCGTGATTATCTGACCCTGGTAGTTCGGATCTTCCTGCGATCTCAAGCGGGCGTCAAGCGCATCGGTTATCACATCGGTCGGCACGCCAAGTTCTTCCGCAACCTGAGTGGTCCAGCGTCCTTCTCCTGATTCATCAGCTTTTCCTGAAGCTGCCTCCAGGTCTTCGCCGAACTCGTCGTAGCCCTCCTTCAGCCATTCGATCAGCGCTGACTCGATTACTGCGCCGTTGTTGTAAACCCCGGCTGCTTTTTCCAGGTCGATATCGTATTCCGATTTCTTCAGCACGTCGAATCCTTCGGCGATCGCCTGCATCATGCCGTACTCGATGCCGTTGTGCACCATCTTGACGAAGTGGCCGTTCGGTGTGGCACCGAAGTAACCGTAACCGTCTTCCACGCAGAGGTCGCGGATCAGCGGTTCGATTCTCTCCCATTCCGACTCAGGACCTCCTGCCATCATACAAGCGCCTTCTCTCGCGCCATCGGGACCTCCAGAGACTCCGATATCAAAGAAGTGGATGTTCTCCTCTGCGAGCTCTCCGCTGCGTCTCTGCGACTCCTCGTAGTGAGAGTTACCTCCGTCGATGACGATGTCTCCTTCGTCTAGGTGTTCCTTCAGCTTGCTTACTGTTTCGTCCACAGGATCTCCGTGCGGCACCATCATCCAGACGATCTTGGTTTCCGTATCCAGTTTCTCAACGACTCCCTCGACGGATTCGGCGGTTTCAGCGCCGTAGTCTGCGGCTTCCTTTCGCGCATCCTCGTTGATATCTGTCGCCACGATTTCGTGGCCGTGGTCGATCGCATTTTTGGTCATGTTGAGCCCCATCTTCCCGAGGCCGATGTAACCGATTTTGAGCTTGTCGTCCGAGCTAAGCGTGTTTTTTATCTTGTCGATTGGCATTGAATTTCCACCTTTAGTATTCTATACGATATTACGGTTAATTTTTACCCAGTTATCCTCGGTTTCCAGCAGTTCCTCTGCTTCCTCAGGTCCTTCAGTACCTGCCTGATAGTTTGGGAAGTCTTCCCGCTTACCTTCAGTCTTTTCTATCAGGTTATCTGTGAACTTCCAGCTCTCTTCCAGCCAGTCCCACCTCACGAACAGGGTGTGGTCTCCCTTCATCACGTCTTCAAGTATGAACTCGTACGCATCCGGAGTGTTCCTGCCGAGCTGGCATGGTCGACACGATTCCATCAAGGCAGTCGTGACATCTGTCACATCTCCTCTTCCTTTTGTGTGAAACTTGACCGCTATACCGGAGTGAGGCTGTATCTGGACGCTGATGACGCTGTGTTCGCCCTCTTTTTTGTCGGGGAAAAGCTCTCCTGCGGTATCCTCCAGCACGAGGTTTATCTCGGCGTACTTCTCCTCCATCCTTTTACCTGAACGTATGTAGAACGGTACATCTTCCCACCTTTGCGAGTCTATGAAAGTCTTGATGGCAGCGAAGGTTTCTGTATCAGAGTCGTCGGGTACTCCTTCCTCTTCTCGGTAACCAGGTACTTTTTCCCCGTGTACTTCCCCCGAGCTGTACTGACCTATAACTAGGTCGTCTTCTTCTACGGCTTCCAGATTCTCAATTAACTCTACCTTTCTATCTCTGATATCCGACGGCTCTAGTGATTCCGGTCTTTCCATCGCAGTCAGCGATAGAACCTGGAGCAGGTGGTTCTGGAATACATCCCTGATCGCGCCCGCATTGTCATAATACTCTGCTCTACCCGCCACTCCCAGGTCCTCGCTCATGGTTATCTGTACGTTTTTCACGAAATCCCTGTTCCAGGCCTTCTCGAAGAGCGGGTTAGCGAAACGGAACACAAGCAGGTTCTCTACAAGTTCCTTGCCGAGGTAGTGGTCGACACGGTAGATCTGCTCTTCGTCGAAGCAGTTCGAAAGTCCGTCGTGTATATCTCTGGCGCTCTCGAGGTCGTGACCGAAGGGTTTCTCGAATGCCACCTTTGCATTTTCGGAGTTCAGTCCGGAGTTCTCAATCAGGGAGGCCGCATCGGAGAACAGGAAGTATGGGAGCGCGAAGTAGAAGCTGTAGTTTTCTCCACATTCATACTCCTCTGAAAGCGATTCCACAGTTTCCCTCAGCTCCGCCGAATCCTCCTGTTCCAGGTCGATCGACCGGTAGTAGAGGTTTTCCAGGAACTCGTCCTCAAAATTCTCGATTCCCATTTCTTCGATGTAGCCGTGGATATCGAAGTCTTCCCTCCCGACCGCAAGTACAGGCTGCTCGATTCCCTTCTCATGAAGCCTTTTCAGGGCAGGCAGAAGCTTCTTTTTGGCGAGGTCGCCGGTACCTCCAAACATGATGAATACCTGATTCTCCAGTTCTTCGTTCATGCCTTATTCTCCTCCACAAAATCTGCCGCATCAACCATGTCTTCGGCAATGTAGGTTTTGCCTGATTCTATCTTTTCGACTTCCTCAATCTGGTCCTTCTGGTTCTGGAAGGGAACCAGAACGCCGTAGCCGCCTGCGTTGAGACCAGTGTTTACATCAGTGGCTCTATCCCCGATAACGAATACCTGAGCATCTTCTCTTTCCAGGCCTTCCA
>JBDGRC010000066.1:0-4762 GCA_042218495.1 Candidatus Nanohaloarchaea archaeon
GTGTGCTGGAGTAGCTTGCGGGCGGTTGCCTTTCCCTGGTCCTTGAGCGTGTCGTAGACCTCTCCGGCCGGTTCTCCCATCACGTTGGATACAGAGAACTCTATCTCGTCGTCCACCACCTTATCCTCGGCTTCTGACACCTTAAGGATTGTCTCGAGGGCGACATCGGGAGAGACGGAGATCGCGTCTATGTCCTGGTTTACCAGGAACTCTGCGTATCCTTCGTGTGTGCTTGGTGCGTCCCCGCATATTCCGACGTGGGCGTTCTTGCTGTGAGCCTTGCGTATGAGCTGTTTTATCGATCTCTTCACGGCGTCATCCCTCTCGTCGAACAGTTCTTTCAGCCTGTCGCTGTTCCGGTCCACTCCCAGAGTGAGCTGAGTGAGGTCGTTCGTTCCAACGGAAAAGCCGTCGAAGACGTCCGCAAACTCCCTTGCCCTGATAATATTCGCGGGTATCTCCGCCATCACGTAGACCTCGATGTCTCCCTGGTCTAGACCGTACTCCTTCATCTTCGCCCTGACGTTCTCTGCCTCGTCGATCGTGCGGCAGAACGGTACCATGACCGTGATGTTGTCCAGCCCCAGTTCGTCGACGCATTTTCTCAGAGCCTCGCATTCCAGCTCGAATGCCCTGGAAAACTCCTCGTCGTAGTATCTCGAGGCTCCCCGGAAGCCGAGCATGGGGTTCGCCTCATCAGGCTCATAGTCTTCTCCTCCTTCCAGGTCGGCGTACTCGTCCGACTTGAAGTCGGAGAGTCTCACCACTACCTGGTCGGGGTAGAATGCGGCCCCTATCTTCCCGAGGCCGCTCCTGAGTGCCTCCACGTACTCGTCCTCGCGCCCCTCCTCGATCAGCCTGAGAGGATGCTCTCCCACGTGTGAGGAGATGATGAACTCCTCCCTCGCGAGACCGACCCCGTCGACCGGAAGCTGCGCGACGTGGAATACCTCGCTGGGCTCACCTATGTTCACCTGCACGTCGGTCTCGGTCTCCGGAATCTCGTCGAGGTGATGCTCGTCGACGCTGAAGTCGAGTTCTCCGTCCCATACCCTGCCCTTGGAGCTTGAGCAGTCAACCGTGACCTCCTGTCCGTCAGAGAGAACGCTTGTGGCGTTCTCTGTTCCTATCACGGCGGGCACTCCCAGCTCCCTGGACACGATCGCGGCGTGTGATGTCCTGCCTCCCTTGTTCGTTATAATCGCTCCGGCCTTCTTCATGATCGGCTCCCAGTCCGGGTCCGTCATGTCTGTGACGAGAACCTGATCCTCCTCGAACTGGTCAATCTGCTTGGGGGAATCAAGCACGTGAGCCTTCCCATCTCCTATCTTCGAGCCTATGGCGCTTCCCTCGAGGACCACTTCCGTCTCTTCCTCCATGGAGTAGTCCTCGATGATGTTCTCGTCCTTCTCGGCCTGGACGGTCTCCGGTCTGGCCTGAACGATGTAGAGCTCTCTGGTCTGTCCGTCGAACACCCACTCGATATCCATAGGCTTCTCGTAGTGTTCCTCGATCCGGAGCGCGTACTTTGCCAGCTCCTTTACCTGGTTGTCGCTAATGCAGAACTGGTCTCGTTCGCTCTCCGGTACATCGACCTCTCTGTTGTCGTTGTCTTCGTTTTCGTCGTCTCTGACAAGCTTTACTGATTTGTCGCCCTTGTTTCTCTCTATTATTCCCAGATTTTCTTTGAAGACCGTGAACTCGTCTGGGTTGACCTCCCCGAGCACAACGTACTCTCCAAGGCCGTAGGAACCGTTGATTGTTACGACGCTGTCGAACCCGGAGTCCGGATCCAGCGTGAACATCACTCCGGCCGCTCCGATGTCGGAACGTCCCATCTTCTGCACCACAGCGCTAAGCTTCACGTCGAAGTGGCTGAAACCCTTGTCCTCCCTGTAAGATATGGCCCGGTTCGTGAACAGCGACGCGTAGCAGTCCTTGATACGTCTAATGAGGTCCTGCTTGCCCTGCACGTTCAGGTAGGTTTCCTGCTGGCCGGCAAAGCTGGCTCCCGGGAGATCTTCGGCGGTGGCGCTCGATCTCACGGCAACCTCTGGATCTTCGACTCCCAGGCGCCGACTGAGCTCCTCGTATGACTCGATGAAGTCCTCCTGGAGATCTCTCGGCATCTCGGCCTCCTTTATCATCGCCCGGATCTGTTTTCCGGCTCGCTGCAGCTCGGACACGTCGTCCGTGTCCAGATCGTTCATTATCATTTCGATCCTGTCCCTGAGCTCCGTCTCGTGAATAAATCTCTCGTAGGCGTCCGCCGTCGTCGCGAATCCCGGAAGGACCGGTACATCCACCTCGTTCCTGAGTTCTCCGAGGTTTGCGCTCTTTCCTCCGACTTTTCCGGTGTCGCTGGCGCCGATGTCGCCAAACCACATTACGTTTTGCATAACAACATCTTGCTGCACCCTGAATAAAAAGAAGCCGTTGCCACCTTGAAATTAACTTAGTCCAGACTCCGCTCGCGGCGATGTTAATTTATAGTGCGATGTCAAAGATTTGACATGTTCGTTTTGGCTTCCCACGTCATAGCAGTAGCAGCGCTTACTGTCGGCGCAGCGTGGGATCTTGCGACAACCGAGGTGCCCGACCACCTGCCGGCGACTGCGGTAGTGGCCGGTCTGGTTCTCCACGGTGTGAAATCATTTTTATCGGGAGAACTCACGCCAGTTTTCTGGAGCGTCACGATCGGCTCGGTCTTCTCCGCCTATGGGTGGGGCCTCTACTTTTCAGGGCTTTGGGGCGGTGCTGACGCATTTTCCATGAGTGCGCTCGGATTTGCTGCTCCTTACTCTCTAGCAGGCCCGGGATACTCTCATTTTCTAGGGCTATTCATAAACGTGATGTTCGTCGGGTTCGTCTACACGATGGTTTACGCGGTTTTCAGGGCAGCCACCGAGGGAGGATTCCTGAAAAACTGGTTTGAAGATCTTGCTGCAAGAAAGGGCCGAATACTGGCGGTTTCAGCAGTTTCCGCTTTTCTGGTGTCTTTGACTTTACTTCTTGATTCTGCTTCCCTGTATTTCTTTCTCTTCGTTCCTGGCTATCTTCTGTACCGGTTCCTGAAGGTGCTGGAGGAGGAGGCGATGCGGGAGGAAGTGAAAGCGGAACGTGTCGAACCCGGTCAGGTGGTTGAGGCCGAAGGAGCGGACGACAGGATCAGGGGTATATCAGAGGAGGAGATAGACGAACTGGGTGACGAAACCGTTGTAGTCAAGACAGGCGTCCGGTTTGTACCGGTCTTTCCTGTCGCACTGGTTCTCACGGATCTGTCGATAGGCGGCACCCGCCTGATAATGTTTCTCGGCTCCTATCTCTGATCAGCTAATTATGGTGATGTCCCTCTCTCCGTCCGAGGTCTGCATGCTGTCCGCTGGTTCGCTTCCGGACCTCTCCTCCAGGTCATGAATGCGCTCCTGGTTGGTTATAACGTGTTCGGCAAGGTTGTCGATCTTTTCCTCTATCCTCTGTAACTTTTCATCTTCCTGACCGGAGTTCGATCCAGTTTCCTGTCTCACAGAATCTTTCTTTCTGTTGTCTTTCCTTTCTGTCCTTTCTACTTCCTCGATCCTCTGCTCCAGGCTCTCCATCATGTCTCTGTTATCGGATATCAGGTCAGCGATGGTCTCAATTTTCTCTTCGATGTCTCCCTCGGCGTCAGCCATCCTTTCGAACACGTCGCTCTTTACAGCGTCCTCCAGGCTCTGGAGGCGTTCTTCGCCATGTTCGACAGCCCTGTCTACCTCAGACTCCAGCTTCCTGATCTGGTTGCCAAGATACGATTCCATGTCCTCGACCTCGCTTTTTATTTCTTCTCTGTCGGGTCGGGTCTCCCTGATCTGGTCTATGTCCATTTCTAGACGTTTCATCTCTTCCCTTAGCTCTTCATATTTTTCGGGCCTTTCAGCCTTCTTTTCCGCTCTCTTGACTCTCTTTCGAAGCTCTCTGACCTGTGTCTGGTCCAGGGAGCTCGCGTTATTCTCCTTCTCGAGGGTCTCCATCCGTGACTTGATCGCCTCGAGGTCGAACTTCACGGCCTCCATGCCGTCCGAGCTGAGTTCGACGGTATCTGGACCGCCGTTCTTCTCCAGAGTCTCCACTTTTTCCCTCAGTTCCTGGAGCTCTCCCTCCAGTTCTTCCGACTCCTGACCGGATCCTTCGCTCTCAAGCCTCTCACTTATTTCTCTCAGCCTCGACTCGACTTCATCGATCCTGGACTCTAGTTCTTCGGTTTCACCGCTGCCTTCAGGCTTTGGGGTCTCTGCGGATTCTGCTCTCTCCTCCACCTGCTGCAGCTTCTCGCGAAGCTCCTCCACCTCATCCTGATCGGCCTTGAGCTTCATCCTCCTCCTGAGGGTCTCGCTGATGTCGGGGGTCTCCCTATCATCTACCCCTCCTGATCCCTCAACCTCCGTCTCTATCTTCTCAAGGTTCTTCCTGAGCTTCTCTACCCTCTCGCCTGAGTCCTCATCTCCTGACTTCCTCAGCTTTTTTTCCAGGCTCTTAAGGTCTTTTCTCAGGCTTGATATCTTTCCCGAGTTCTTCTCTATCTTTTTCCTTAAATCCTTGAAATCGTTACTATCAGATCTCTTGGATGACTTCTCTACCTTCTCTTCGATTTCCTCAAGTCTCTTTCTTACGTTTTCGTCGATGTCGATTCCGTCCGGGACCTCTTCGCCGTTCAGGTCCTGACGTATCTCCTTTATCTGCTTGTACAGGTACTCCAGCTTCTCGTGAACCTTGCCTTCCTCGT
>JBDGRC010000067.1:0-38117 GCA_042218495.1 Candidatus Nanohaloarchaea archaeon
ACTTCGAGTACGAGGAGAAGATGGAGAAGTTTGGTATAGAGCCGGTGGAGGAGATTAGCGGGAAGCTCCCGGACCGCCGTTACGTCTCCCGTGGAATACTTTTCGGACACCGCGGAATGGAGGAGTTTCTGGATGCTGCGTCGGACGGCGAAGAGGTCGCGGCGATGACGGGCATAATGCCTTCCGGTAGCATGCATCTCGGCCACAAGGTCGTGGTCGACACGATGGTGATGCTGCAGGAGATGGGGGCCGAGATCACTCTGACGGCGGCCGATATCGAGGCTTACAACACGCGCGGCATGAGCTTCGATGAGTCGAGGAAGCTGGTGATCGAAGAGTACCTGACGAACTACGTAGCTCTCGGCCTTGATCTTGACAGGACCGACTTCTACTTCCAGAGCGAGGGAGGTAACGGTTACCACACGCTCTCCAAAAAGTTCGGGAGTCACCTGACCCAGAACGAGGTCGAGGCGACGTACGGGGGTGCGGAACCGGCGAAGATCGCCTCTGCGCTGACGCAGTACGCCGACATACTCAGGCCGCAGTTCAACGGGCCGAAGCCGACGGTGGTTCCTGTAGGAATCGATCAGGATCCTCATATCAGGCTGACGCGGGAGGTCGCCAGGAAGTACGGTGGAAAGGAGTTTATGAAACCCGCGTCCCTGTACAACAAGTTCATGCATGGTCTACAGGGCGGCAAGATGTCCAGCAGCGATCCGGACTCGTATATAGCGCTGACAGACTCCGTGGAGGAAGCGAAACGGAAGATTGACAGCGCGAAGACAGGCGGACAGGAATCGGTTGAGGAACACCGCCGGAAGGGCGCTGACCTATCAGAGGACATGGTATTCGAGCTACTAGCCTTCCATCTGGTCGACGACGACTCCGAACTTGACCGCATCAGGCAGGAGTACTCGAACGGCGAGATGCTCTCCGGGGAGATAAAGCAGATCGCGAAGGACAGGATCGAGGAGTTCCTGGTCGATCACCAGAGGAAGAGGGAGGAGGCAAGGCCACGGGTGATGGAGGAAGTACAGGATTCGGAAACTGTTTAAATAGAAGTCCGGCAACTAAGACGTGATACCGGAGTTCATTCTCAGGGAGGAGGAAGACAGAAGCCTGGGGAGGCTTTTTGTTCTCGGCCTTGCATCTTCGCTGACAGGAATCCTGCTGGCTGTGCTGCTTTTCCCGGACGACTCCGGGTTCGCATCCGTTGCCTTCGCTTCTCTTCCGCTCGTCTATCCTCTCATGACCGAGTTTCTGGACGATGAAAAGGAGAAGAGACCCCATGTTCCGGAGATTATGATATACGGAGCTCTGTTTGCCGGCGAGGCGGCAGGATTTTTCCTTGCGGCACTCCACGATCCCTCGGTTCTGGAGATGCAGGTGTCGGTGTTCGAGATCAAGCTCGGTCAGCTGGGAGTCACAGGCTACGCTATTCAGGACGCGGGTACTGCGGCAATACTGGCCAACAACCTGATGGTGTTTTCGTTTATACTCCTCGCTTCCTCACTGATTGGATCGGCGGGAGCTTTCATAATCTCGTGGAATGCATCGGTGCTGGGGGCTTTTCTCGGGGTTATAACGAGGGAGATGCCGTCCACGCGGGCTCTTCTCACCGGATACTCGGAAGTTCCACCCCCGGTCGCCTACGTTCCTCATGCATCACTGGAGATGTCGGGATTTGTCGTTGCGGGAATCGCCGGCAGCATGATATCCGCCTCCGTCTACCGCAGGCACTTCGACAGGGAGACGTGGATCGATCTGGCAAAGCTTGTCCTCACTGGGCTCGCATTGCTGCTCTCTGGAGCCTTCTTGGAGACCGGGATGACCGCGGCGTTCCTGGTATCTGCCGTTGCTGCCGCCGGTTCGGCAGCCTGGATGCGGTGACAATAATAAATCTGTCTTCTACAGGTCAAACATGGAACTCACAACTCAGGCAAAGAGGCTTCTGGAGCGCCTGAGGACATCGTCGGCGACGGTCTCTGACCTCGAGGCCGAGGGGATGGACCAGTCGATGGTGAACAGGGCCCTCCTGGAGCTGAAGGATCAGGGGCTGGCGGAGGTCGAAACGCAGGAGGAGGTCGCGAGAAAAGTCACCGAGAAGGGCGAAAAAGTAATGGAGAAAGGATCTCCCGAGTACAGGCTTGTAGAGAAGCTAAAGGAAGAGGAGCCTATCAAGGCTGGTGAAACCGGCCTACCGGACGTCGCGCTCGGAAAGGCCCAACAGAAAGGGTGGATAGAGATAGAAGACGGGGAGGTGCTCCTTGACGAGGACGCGAATCCTGATGATGAAGTGCGTCTCAGGCTGGAGACAGAGGACTTCAGCGAGGAGTTAGAGGAGCGGGGCCTTGTTGAAACGGAGATAGAGGTCGAGAAGCATCTCCAGCTGACGGAAAAGGGCCGTGATCTGGATCTCGAGGACGTCGAGGAAGATTTCGACGTGGAGGCGAGAACTAAGACACCGAGAACGGGCAGGAAGCATTTTTACAGGGGTATAATGGATCACGCCCGCCAGGTCTGGCTGGAGATGGGCTTCAGGGAGATCGAGGGCGACTACGTTGTTCCCTCGCTGATAAACTTCGATGCGCTCTACACGCCGCAGGATCACCCTGCGAGAGAGCTTCATGACACTTTCTTCATGGAGAATCCTGAGAGGGCGTCCCTGGCGCAGTACGGAAACAAGGTCGGTAAGATAAGAGACGTTCACCAAGACGGAGGCAGCACCGGTAGCTCTGGCTGGGATTACGACTGGAATAGATCGGAGGCGGAGAAAAACGTCCTCAGAACTCACACAACCGCCGCCACGATTCGAAGGATACACGAAATCGACGTCAATCAGGAGGATCTGCCCAAGAAGTTCTTCACGCTCGGCAGGAACTTCAGGAACGAGACGGTGGACAGACACCACCTGGCGGAGTTCTACCAGACGGACGGCATCGTCGTCGGCGAGGATCTGTCTTTCAGAAACCTCAAGGGGTACATAAGCGAGTTCTTCGAGAGGATGGGTTACGACGAATTCAAGCTCATCCCGAGCTACTATCCCTACACCGAGATGAGCGTCGAGGTACAGGTCTACGACGATGAGTCGCAGGAATGGATAGGTCTGGGCGGCGCAGGCATGTTCAGACCCGAGGTGGTAGAGCCGATGCTGGGATTCGAGGCAAACGTGCTCGCATGGGGACTGGGGATCGGAAGGATAGCAATGAAGGCAGCGGAACTGGATGATATCAGAGAACTGTACAGGAACGACCTTGAAACACTGGAGCGGACTCCGGTCTGGAGGCCCGATGTATGATGAGGGGGGCTGAAAAAATCATGGAGGCGATTCTGTAGCATGGCGCACGTTGAGATCGACAGGAGGGAGTTTGAGGAGCTTCTGGGGCGCTCGGTGTCGGAACAGGAGCTCAGGGAGAATGCCTCGGATCTCGGAGTCCACTGGACTCACGTCGAAGGACCAAAATGGGACGTGGAGGTGTACCCGAACCGTCCCGATCTCCTGAGCGTTGAAGGACTGGCGAGAGCTTATCGGGGATTCTTCGACGTCTATACCGGTCGAGAGGAGTACGAAGCTGAGCCCGGAGACCTGGAGCTATCGGTGGACGGCTCGGTGGACCAAGTCAGGCCTTTTATCGGAGCTGCGGTTGTTAGAGGTCTTGAACTGACCGAGAAGAAGATAAACGGTCTCATACAGCTGCAGGAGAAGCTACACGAAACCATAGGTAGAAGAAGAGACAAGATAGCTATAGGTCTTCACGACATGTCGGAACTGGAACCTCCGTTCGAATACAGGGCCGCGGATCCGGAATCTGTTAGATTTCGACCTCTCGAGCACGAAAAAATACTCCGGCTGGATGAAATACTGGCAAACCACGATAAAGGCAGGGAGTACGCCTGGATACTTGAAGATGAGACCGAGTATCCTGTCATCGTTGATTCGGAGAATCAGGTTCTTTCATTCCCTCCAATAATAAACAACCAGCTCACGGAGGTGGATGAAGTTACATCGGACGTCTTCGTGGATGTCACGGGCAAGGACCGCCAGACAGTGAATCGAGTCCTGAACATACTGGCCACCGCTCTCGCGGAGCGTGGAGGTACGGTCGAGTCGGTGGATGTGGCCGGCGAGGAGATGCCCGGGCTTGATCCGTATGTGAGGGAGCTGGACCCTGAATACCTGAGAGATGTCTCCGGCCTGGAACTTGAAGACGAAGAGATACTGCATAAACTCAGGGAGATGAAGCACGGGGCAGAGATGTCGGAAGATGGGATTCTGGTCGAGGTTCCCTGCTACAGAAACGACGTGATGCACCAGTACGACCTAATTGAGGACGCGGTTATCGCCCACAGGTACTCCAATATCGAGCCCGGGATACCAGAGATCGATCAGATAGGTGAAAGAAAGCCTCTCGGACGTTTCCAGGATGTTTTGAGAGATTCTCTGCAGGGAGCGGGAGCGATGGAGGCTCATACCTACATACTCTCCAGCGAAGAGAAGCTTTTCGACAGGATGGAAAGGGAAAGGTCTGAAGTTGCCTCGATGAGCAACGCTCTGACAGAGGATTACTCCGTTGTCCGAAGCTCGCTCCTGCCGTCTCTCATGGAGGCTTTGAGGGACAATCGCCACCGTCAGTACCCCCAGCAGTTCTTTGAGGTGGCTGAAGTCGTCGAGCTAGATGATTCGCAGACAGGGGCGTCGAACAGGCCAAGGATCGCGTATGTGACCTGCGGTCCCTCCATCAACTACAACAGCGCAAGAAAGATGTTGCAGGTGCTGGAGCGTGATCTGGGAATTGAGCTGGAGGTAAGAGAGTCGGATGAGGAAGGCATGCGACCCGAGAGATCGGCGCAGATCCTTGACCAGCAGGAAGGCAGGATCGGTATTCTGGGCGAGTTCAGGAGTCAGGTGTCGGAGAACTGGGGGATCGAACATCCCATTGCCGGGTTTGAGCTATATGTTGAGAAGCTTATGGATATACGTGGCCGATGATGAACCCTGCGGGACCAGGCTGATGCCTGTGATTGAGTGCTGAGGCCCCTAAACTTTTACCTCGGACTCCGTAGGTATTACCAGCCACGCGACTATGTAGGCAAGAGGACTGAATCCGGAAAGAACCAGAACGACGGTCACAAGCCTTACCAGGGACGGATCCATGTCGTAGACTTCGGCTATTCCTCCGCAGACTCCTCCAAGAATCCTGTCGGACTCCGACCGGTACAGTCGGGTCACCTGACTTCTTCCTCGTGGCTTGAGGTGTAATCAAACAGTTCATCAGTGTTGAACCAGATGTCGATCTCCTCCTCGGCCTCTTCTTTCGTTGCAGACGCGTGCACGAGGTTCTTGTACAGTCCTCCGGATTCGTCTGCGTGTTCCATCGACATGTGGCCAAACCTTCCTCTTATGGTTGCAGGATGTGACTCCGACGCGTCCGTATCTCCTATGAGTTTCCTCATGTTGGAAACCGCATGCACGCCTTCGACCGCCATCGCGACTACCGGTCCCTGTTTCATGTATTCTGCAAGTCCTTCGTAGAAGTCCTTGTCTACGTGCTCCGAGTAATGCTCCTCCAGCAGTTCATCGTCGGCCTCGACCATCTTGACTCCGACTATCTTCATGCCGGTTTCCTCGATCATCGAGGTTATCTCGCCTACTATTCCTCTCTTTACCGCGTCGGGCTTGAGCGCCACAAGCGTCGTCTCCACGTGCTCTGTCATTTTAGTTCTCCTCTAAGTCAAAATGCTCCGGCAACGTTTTTTAAACCGTTCTAGTTTCGTGCATCGAGGTCTCTGTGAAACGTCTCCTCACACGGAAGCAGGTCAACCTGCTCGTTCTGGAGCCACTCGTCCGCTGTTCGGTTCCTGTACGAGACCTCGGAGGTCCACTCCATGCCCTCTGTTCCGTCTCCGCAGGCCCCGTAAGCCCTCAGCATGAGCTCGGACTCGACCTTCCTGTAGAAGTTCGGCGTCCCTTTCTCGATTCTTGAGTAGTTGTCGTAGTTGAACGTCCTGTGGTCCTGTCTCTGGATTCCCAGACAGATGCCGGCGTCGAGACCCGCGCAGTCCGTCTCCACCTCAACCATGCCGACCCTTACCGGCTCATCAGGTGTCGCCAGGTTGTGAGCAGCGGCGAAGCCCGCAACTATCAGAACTGAAACCCCGAGCTTTACCAGCCTGCTCCTGAGATCGTCGGAAATTTCCAGGTCCTCCATGCTACACCGATGCGTGGGAAGGCGTATAAAACCGCTGGAGGTTGGACTTAAGAAATAGAGCCAACGATAGTTCTGTAGATGCAACTGGGAACAATAGAGGGCGAGGTAGATACCTCCTCGTTCGAGTTCAGGGCCGTTGAGGAAGTGGGAAAGTTCGACTTCGTCTCTGTTAAATCCAATGGAAAGTGGATTCTGGCCCAGGTGGAAGAGGTAACAAAGCAGCCTGATGGCGAGACGTTCGCAGAAGCTAACATAATCGGTTACAGAGACAAGGGGTTGACGAAGGCTCCAAGACAGGTTATAGAGCCTGATTCCATTGTCTACGAGGCCGATCAGGAGCTAATTGCTGAAACGCTGGGCCTGGAGGATGCCGGTCTGGAGGTCGGAAATCTGGAGACAAACCCAGATATAGATATATTCGTCGATGAAGAGGACTTCTACAAGCATTTCGCTGTCTTAGCTCAAACTGGAGCGGGGAAGAGCTATCTCAGCGGCGTATTACTGGAAGAACTGCTTGCTGAGGACTTCCCTATACTTGTTCTGGATCCTCACGGTGAGTATTCGTCCCTGAGCAGTCCGAATCCGGAGCGTGATGACGGCGAGGCAGAGGGCTTCGAGATCAAGCACTACTCGCCTAACACGGACGTGAATGCGGAGGCTCTTCCTCTGCGCTTCTCCTCGCTAAATATGGAGAAGAAGGAGCTGCTTGAGGTGATACCTGATTCCCTCACAAACTCCCAGATGGGGGTTCTCTACAACGCGCTGAAGCGCCTGAGAGAGAAGGAGGATGACTACTCATTGAACGACATAATGGATGCGGTCAGCCAGGAGGATTCAACCGCCAAGTGGAACCTCCTGAATTCGCTGGAGCAGATCGAGGAGAGCAACCTTTTCTCTGATTCTCCTACTGATCTTAGAGATCTTCTGGAGCCTGGCTGCGCAACTATCGTTAATCTGAAGGCGGTGGAGCCTGAAGCTACAGAGATGACGGCTTACCTCCTATCGAAGAGGCTTTTCGATCTGAGAAAGAGGGATAAGATTCCTCCCTTTGTCATGCTGATGGAGGAGGCCCACAACTTTGCGCCGGAACAGTCGTTCGGAAAGGCTCTATCAAGTGAAATTCTCAGGAAGATCGCCTCGGAGGGGAGGAAGTTCGGCCTTGGAATCGGAGTCATATCCCAGAGGCCGGCAAGGATCGACAAGAACGTGCTTTCCCAGTGCAACACGCAGTTCATCCTCAGGGTGTCCAATCCCAACGACCTGAAGGCAATATCGAAGTCATTCGAGGGCGTAACATCCGAGGTCGAGTCGATGATAACCTCGCTTCCGCCAGGGGTCTGCTTCGTCCTTGGAAACGAGTATCCTGTAATGACGGAGGTGAGACAGCGATATTCGATGCACGGCGGCGAAACCCAGACAGGCGAGGAGTACGTGGAGAAGAAAAGCATCAGATGTATTGAACCGCGTGAAGATCTGGATGAAGTCCGCAACGAACGAGGAGGTGGTTTTTCCGCGGCTTACTATCCCATCTACCGCGTGGAGAACGAAAATAAGGAGATGATAGTCGACGGGGTAAAGGGGGAGATCAAGGCTGAGAGGGAGAAGCTTTCGGGCCGGGAGTCGAAGGTGCTGGAGAAGCTGAAGGGCGGCATGGAAAAATCAGAGCTCGTCGAGCAGATGGGCATCAGCGTGGCGAAGATATCTTCAGTCCAGCAAAGCCTGGTAGAGAAGGGTTACGTCGATGAGGAGATGTCTCCGGCGGACTCCGTACTCGACTTTCCTGTAGAGGAGCTTGACGTCCGTGAGTCCGATCTGATAGAGTTCAAGGTGGATGAATCCGGGGCTGCATCGAAACTGGATGGATCGGAGGTGGAGGAACTGCGGTATCCTTACTACTCGAAGGGGGAAACCGTCTACGATCCCGTTCTGGGAAAGGAGCTCTGAACCTTTCGGTTTAAAACATTGCTGCTGACAAGTTCAAACTGCGGAAGGGTCCGTGGTCTAGCTGGTTATGACGTCGCCCTTACAGCCACTTCAGGGCCGTTGAGGTCGACTCAAGATGTCTTGGCCTGGAGTCTGGAGAGTAAGGCGAAGGTCCCCGGTTCGAACCCGGGCGGACCCATGTACAGGAGAGGCAGGCAGGTTTAAACTCTCGGAGACAAGTTGATGAACATGAACGAGTACAAACAGGACATAGTGCTGAGAGAGGATCTGGACGTCTCGACAGGAAAGCTGATATCCCAGGCCTGTCACGCTTCTCTGAACTCGTCGGCAAATGCGGACGAAGAAACGGTGGATGAGTGGATGGAAGAGGGCGCCAGAAAGATCGTTCTCCAGGCCCCGAACCTGGAAGAGCTGAGAAATGACGCGGAGAAGCAGGGGGTGCCTTCGGCTCTGGTCAGGGATGCGGGCGAGACAGAGGTAGAGCCGGGAACGGTGACGGCCCTGGGGCTAGGTCCTGCCGGGAAGCGAAAACTGGAGAGTATTACCGGATCGCTGGAGCTGGTAGAATGATGGAGAAGATGGACTGGAGCTACTTCACTGACAAGCCCGGTATCAAGGGTTCCCTGAAGGAGCAGGTGGATGACTTCTTCGTCAAGGAGCTGGCCTCCCACGACGCCGGAGAGGATGGAGAGCACCTGATAATCAAGCTCAGGAAACAGAACATGACGACAATGGAGGCGGTTGACAAGCTGTCTAACATGCTCCATATATCCCAGGACAGGATTGGCTATGCCGGAAACAAGGACAAGAGAGCGGTCACGGAGCAGCATGTTTCCATCAAGGACGCGAGCGAGGAGGAGGTAAACCAGATATTCACGGACGAGTTCGAGGTCGAAGTGGTCGGCCGGAACGGCCACATAGGTCTAGGCAACCTGCAGGCGAACAGGTTCGAGATAAATATAAGGGATCTCTCGCTGCCCGAACAGGACCTGAAAAACAGGGCGAACGGCATAGTGGAGGAGATGGATGGAAAGTTCCCCAACTACTTCGGAGAGCAGCGCTTCGGCAGCACAAGACCTATAACGCACCAGGTCGGCCGGCTGATCCTCAAAGGCGAGTTCGAGGAGGCGGTCTGGACTTACATTGCCAAGCCTTACGATCAGGAGTACTCGTCGATAAGGAAGGTGAGGGAGGAGCTGTGGGAGACCAGGCAGGTGGAGGACGCCGCGGAAAAGTTCCCGAAGCAGTACAGGTACGAAAAGGCTCTCCTCTACCACCTCACGAAGAACGAGGGGGACTACAAGGGGGCGCTAAAGAGGCTTCCGGAAGGACTGCAGCAGCTTTTCGTTCACGCGTACCAGTCATGGGTCTTCAACAGAACACTTTCGACGCTTCTGGACGAGGGCTGGTACGATGAGAAGTACGAGATACCGCTCGTCGGGTTCAAAACTGATCTAAAGGACAACAGGCCGGAGAACATAATAGAGGATGTTCTGGAGCAGGAGGGCATCTCCAGAGAGGACTTCAGGTTGCAGGAGATGCCGGAATTAAGGAGTGAGGGTAGCTACAGGAGAGCTTTCGGAGACTTCCGGAACTTCGACGTCCTGGGGGTGGAGGAGGACGATCTGAACATGTCCAGCAACATGATGTCGGTAGGGTTTGATCTTCCAAAAGGTTCCTACGCGACGGTGTTCTTGAGAGAGATAATGAAGAACTAAGGATGGGAAGATGCTTGAGATCCTCATAATGCTGATTTACGTCGTAATACTTTACAACGCGTTCTTCATTCTCACCGTGCTTCTTGAGCTGGACACTGTCCAGGAGGAGGTGGAATGGAGGGATGAATGGCCATCTCTCACAGTCATTGTGCCCGCTTACAATGAAGAGGACTGTATAGAAAAGACGATAGAGTCCCTTCTGGATGCTGATTATCCCCGTCTTGAGATTGTCGCGGTGAACGACGGAAGCACCGACGGAACTCCTGAAGTCCTCGAGAAATACCGGGAGCAAGATTGTTTCCGTCTCATTAACCAGGAGAATCAGGGAAAGGGCGCTGCGCTCAACAGAGGGCTTGAAGAGCTGGATACGGAGCTTTTCGCGGTCCTTGATGCTGACTCGAGAGTCAAGAAGGACTCTCTCAAGAACATCGTTTCGGAAATGTCGGATGACTCGGCGGCGATCGCCTGTGCGATGCTCGTGGATTCTCCCTCAAATCTGCTCCAGCGGCTTCAGCAGATTGAATACGTGGTTGGGATCTTCCTGAGAAAGGTGATGTGGCCTCTAGACTCCATACACATTACTCCTGGTCCGATGTCAGTGTACCGAACCGAGAAGATCCGCGAGATAGGCGGGTTCGACGAAGAATCTCTGGTGGAGGACCAGGAGATATGCTGGCGCCTGCAGGAAAAACATGAGAAGATAGAGCATTCGAGGCACGGAAGATCTTATACGGAGGCTCCGGAAACTCTGAGAGAGTTCTACAACCAGAGGACTCGGTGGTGGGCCGGATCCTTCCAGTGCCTGATAGACAACAGAGAAAAGCTGCTGAATCCTCGCTATGGCGACTTTGGAATGTTTGTAGCTCCAATAAAGGCTATTCAGGCATTTCTCTCGATAATTGGTCTTTTCCTGATGATATACTTTACCCTGGAACCTATACTAGCTTTTTTGAATGATTTTGCCAGGATAGGCTGGTCTGCGTTTAAATTTGGCTTCTCTTTCAGCGTTGAAGGGGTCTTTAACGCTGCTTTCTGGACGGTTTTCACTAACAATCTGGTCCTGCTTTCTCTGCTGGGAACTCTCTTCCTGCAGTCATCAGCGCTGGTCTACCTTGCGGCAGTTCACGCCGATCAGAACCTCAGAGAGATAGGGGTCCTGCCGACCGCGATCTACGTCTTCTGGTTCTTCGCTATCTCAGGCTTTCTATCCCTGGTATCTATAATCAAGGTCGCGAGAAGAAGGGAGATAGAATGGTAAAGTCCGGCGATCGTAAGATCTTCGGGCTGGTTCTTGCTGCCTTCGCTCTGATAGAGCTAGCGGTCGTGTACGCTGCATGGAACCTTCCGCTGGTCTGGGACTCATCGGTCTACCTGGCTATGGGCAAGAACATGTTCTCTCTAGGGAGATTTGGCTTCTGGGAGGTGTACAGGCCTCCCGTTATGCCAATAATACTAGGAACAGGATGGTTTTTTGGTTTGGAGGCTCGGGCGATGCGCCTTGTCTCGCTCCTGATCTCCTGCCTAGCGGTTTCAGCTCTTTATCTGGTTGTCGAGCGACTTGAGGGTTCGAGAGCGGCCCTGTATTCATCTCTTTCTCTCGCAGGATCATTCATTTTTCTGAGGTTTACTGTCGATCCCCTGACGGGAATAGCAGCCTCCGGTCTTATCCTTTTGTCTCTTTACTTTCTGGAGACAGACAGGATGCTAGTCTCGGGATCGCTCGCCGGCCTTGCGTTCCTTACACGCTTCCCGGCTGCGCTGGTATGTCTGGCCTCAGCCCTCTACATATTACAGAGCGAAGGCTACGATTTAAGATCCGCGTCCCGGAAGATACTCGCTTACGGCGGAGGCTTCTCTGTCTTCCTCGTGATGTATCTGGCCGCTTCCCAGGTTTTCTTCGGGAGCTTCTTTGAACCATTTGCAACCAGCCTGAGAGTTACTTCTGCAGCCACGGAGAGGTACTTATTTGGGCTTTACTTTCTCTGGAGTGCGATAGAGTCCTCTCCCATGTATCTCCTGGCTCTGCCAGGGCTCTACGTTTTTTCAAAGGTTCGTTCATCGACACAGAAGCTATTTTTTATTCCTCTAGTTATTTTCTACGTCTTTTTCACCGCTTTTCCCCATAAGGTCGGGCGTTACGTTCTGCTCTTCCTGCCCCTGATGGCATACTTCGCTGGGATAGGGATGAAGGCTCTGGAGAACAGGGCGCCCATCGATCCCGGGAAGGTCCGCGCGGCACTCGTCGGAGTCGGTCTGATCGTGATGATGGCGAACGGAGTTGGGGTGTTCGGTCTGAACGACTACAGATCCCAGGAGAGAGCTGAATTCTACAGCTACGTCTCGGAGTTAAACGGCACGGTGGCTTCAAACGATCCGAGAGTGAACGCCTATGGAGATTTTATCTACGAGCCTGTACCTCCTGCCAAACTCGACAGCGTGTGGGAGAAACGTTCAGAGTACGATTACGTGGTTATTAACTCATGTCAGTGGTACTGCAGCAACGTGGGTCCCGGTTGCAGGTCCGACATCCGCGAGTTCGAGTCGAGGCTCTCGAACCTCACAAGGGGTTTTGAATCTAACGCGGACCAATGTAGTTACAGGGTGTACAGTCAGCGATGAGACAGATGGACAGGTACAGGTATCTGGTTGCGGCTTTCCTTACCGGGGTCATATTCCTTACAGGAGTGCTTGTTTCAGATGCTGCTGACAGCTTCCGTTCCCAGGAGCTCAAGACTGAGCTGGAGCAGGACCTTGTTCAGCTGGAGTCCAGCCAGATACAGCTGAATTACCTGAGATCTGAGAACGTCTCCTGCAGCACGATGAAAGCGGGACTTCGGTCGATAGTCGAGGGATACAACGACAGGCTTTCCAAGGTGCAGAGATTCCAGGAAAGAAGTCTGCTGAACTCCGAGAGGTTTGAGCTCCTCAAGAAAAGATACACGAACTCGGGTTTAAGATACTGGATGTTCGCGAGGAATATGAAGAGTGAATGCGGCTATTCGCCTGATATAGTGCTTTTCTTCACGTCTTCCATTGGGGATAAGTCCTGCGAGAAGTGCCAGATGATGGGAGAGCAGCTGTCTCTTCTCAAAAAGGAGAGAGGTAGAGATCTGCTCGTTTTCTCGGTGCCGACGGAAAGCGACAGCGGTATGGCGGATTTACTCCAGAAGAAGTACGGTGTCGAGGATCCGCCTGCCGCTGTTATAAACGGCAACAGGACTCTCATGGGCTACAAAAGCCTCTCTGAGCTGAAGAGTGTTCTCGGGTCATGAAAGACGTCGGGGTTGCTCTCAAGGTTCTTGCAGTTCTTCTGGTGGTCCTGGCGCCGGCTGCTGGATTTTTCATGACTCAGAATTCTGGTCCAACTGGAGGGAGCTACTGCCGGGCTCTCGAGTCCAATCTCCGGGATTCTGGTAACTTCTCAGGTCCCGTGGCGTGTTCAGCGGCCGATGAAGGTGAGGGAAACTCCTCTGTAGCTGAAAAAACGACCCTGGTCTGCTCCTGCAGAACCGTGGTTGACGGCGACGAAAGAGTCTTCAACGTCAGAAAGGCTAGTAGGTGAACTTTTTCTTCAGTGAAAGCCTGTTGCTCCGGCCTGACTTCTTTTTATCGAGGATATCCTTGTCGACAAGCGAGGACACTACCCCGGAGATCTTCGCCTTCGAGTATTCGCTCCTGTCGACGAGATCCTTCTGGAGTATAGATCCCTCGTTGTCAGCTATGGTTTCAACGACTTCTATCTCGTCTTCATCAAGCTCTGGAAATACCGAGCTCAGCTCCTCCGACCTGTGGATACGGTAGAAGAAGTAGAGCCCGGCCGCCAGGCCCAGGGTCGCCAGTATTATGCCTATTA
Organism: Candidatus Nanohaloarchaea archaeon; assembly: GCA_042218495.1. Taxonomy (GTDB): domain Archaea; phylum Nanohalarchaeota; class Nanosalinia; order Nanosalinales; family Nanosalinaceae; genus Nanohalococcus. The sequence continues at coordinate 13,725 of JBDGRC010000067.1, forward strand.
CGATCTCACCGTCTATCCTGTCATCTCTGATCACCCTGTACTCCGCGCTGAAGGTGACTCCGGATCCCAGCTCGGGATTTCTCTCCCAGGTAACTCCGATGCGCTGTCCATCGGTCCGTATGCTTCCGTTTTTTGGAATAACTGAGCTGTCAGTCTCGTTTCTGACAAGCAGACCTCCTCTCGGGAGAAGGACATCCAGCCTGTAGTTTTCGGTCGGCCTGGTGAAGTTCTTCTGGAAGCGGAACACTTTCTTTCCGTTCCTGCCCTTTTTGAGGTCCTCCGAACTGTATTCGATTTCCAGAGTAAAGTTCTGCTTCACCTGTGTCGGGCAGCTGATCTGGGAGCCCGACTCGGATCGGAAGACGCGGCAGCTCGCCTTCTCTCCGTCTATCGACGTCCTTACATCGCTCATTCTTACTGGCGCGTAGTAGGTGAGACGGGAAGAGGTCAGTTCTTTCACGTCCAGATGAACGCTGACCGTCGAGTCCTCTAGATCCACACTCACTTCTTCGCTGGCTATGGTCGTCCCGGTAGCCGACCCGGCGATGAAGAGGATGGAGAGCCCGACCAGTAGCTTCCTCATACTACCATTGAAGCCGGGTAGCGTTAAATAGCTTATTCGGTTGCGCGAGATATCAGCATCCCGCCGGCTCCCGAGCTAGCATACTGTTGCATCATCTCAACGACGTTCTGAACGGATCCCTGCAGGTCTTTCAGCGGTATTTCAAGGTTCTCGGGTTCCTCGACCTGCACGTAGGTGGGTCCGTAGTTTATCACGGTCTGCATCAGCGTAGTCAGGTTTTCTATCTCTATCCTGGACTCGCAGACCTGCGAGAAGCCTTTCTCGAGCCCCGGGTGCGGATCCTTCATCTCCGAGATGTCGTCGAACTCCTTCTCTATTATTTCCAGCCCCTCATCCTCAGACATCAGATTCAGGTGCTCTTCCAGAGAATCCTTGACGTCTTGCTCCCTGGGTCCGACGGCCTCGAAAACCATCCAAGCTTTGATCGTCATGCAAAATATCTGCTCTCCCAGAGTTAAAAATCGGTGAGTGGTCCGTGGATCATGGGGTCTTGAAAAGCCAGTTAAGTCTGGAGCTATCTACTGGTATCATGAACCTCGTCAGGTGGATCCAGGTTCTGATACTGACTGCCTTGACTCTGGCTTTCCTGGGCCCCGGCTCGGCGGCATCCACCTTCGGTAGCGGCAACAGCGAGCCTCTTCCGAACGTGACTTCGGTGGAGGTCTACGACGTTACCGGGCTTTCGTCTTCACAGAAGGAGACAGGTGGAGAGCTGGTGGACTCCGGACTGAATACTACTCTAACTCTGAACCAGACTGAGAGCTGGCGTCTCTACAGGACTGAGTTCAGCATTTCGAATGACGGCGACCAGGACTGGCAGCTGTCGAGCAGTGATAATCTGACCCACCAGGGTCTAAACTCGTCCTGGGTTCTCGAGAAGGTATGGTATAACATTTCCCAGGACTACGATACCGGGACATACTCTTCCGGAAAGGTTGAATGGAACACGAGCAAGGGAGGCAATCTGCCCGCCGGAGAGGTCCTCCACGCGAAACACATAATCAACGTTTCTGCAGGTTCATCAGCCAGTTACTCGCCTGAGTTCCTGGTAAACGACTCTTCCGAAAGTGCTGGAAGCCAGGATCGCCACAGGCTCGACATTAACCGGCTCGGATGGTTGAACGTAAGTTTGGTCACGCCTCCCAACGACACCGTGGTCACGCAGAACAGGACCTTCAGGCTCAACGCCTCCGTGGTCTGCGATGGAGGAGAGTGCGGAGAAGTGGAGGTCAGTCCGAGGTACAACGCCTCCTCCCGGGAGCCTGATACCGTCATTCCATCGTCCGAGCAGGAGCCGCTCTACGTGAACAGCTCGTCAACCAGAACTTGCAGCAGCTCGCTACTGAAAGGCGAGCGATGCTACGTCTCGTGGTACGTGAACGCGACCGGCGACCTGAGATCGTACCACAGGATTGATGCCCTGGCCAGTTCAAGCTACAGTTCGGTAGACAACAATGATTCTGAGAACAGCCTCATACAGATCAACAGGGCTCTCCTGATCGACTTCTCATGGTCCACGACGAGCTTCGGGAACCTCGATCCCGGAGAGAGAGACGTCCCTGCCGAGGGCAACTCGAAGATGGCCTACAACCTGACTGTGACACAGGACTCGGAGCCGGTCGACTCTCTCTGGATCAAGTCGACCGATCTCGACTCATTGCAGGACAGCTATAGCATTCCGGCGGAAAACATGAGCTACTCGACATCAAACGACATCACGTCTGAGGATTTCTTCTCGAAGAGCTACGAACTGGTCAAAAAAGACATAGATCCTGGGGAGGTGGTTAATTTCTTCTTCTGGCTGGACGTGCCCACCGGCAAGGCCGAGGGTGACTACAACGGGACCTACTTCTTCAAGGTGAACTCTACTATATGAAAGCATCCAGATTGGCCTTGGTCCTACTGGCGGCCGTCTTTCTCTCCGAGACAGTATCTGGGGCCTCATTTGGATCTTTTCCGAGAGAAAAAGTCAAACAGGCCGGCGAGGGATCATCAGCGAACTTCTCGATAGCTGTCTTCAACCCGGGCGATGAAAAGGTGGCTGTCCGGATTGATGCGGCGGAGAGCCAGGAGTACAGCGTGAGCTATCCTGAGGGAGTCACCTTGAGTCCTGGAAGGGTGACGGAGAGCCCCTCAGGTTCTGGCTGGTACCACCTGGGAGAGGGCAGGTTCGTCTCCATGAGGGAGCTGGAGGTCAGGGTGGAGGCGGAAAACCCGGGAAACTCCTCGGTCGTGGTTCCGTTGAAACTGATGGCGTTCAGTTCTGGCGGGGAGGACTCGGAGTCTGCCAGCAGGGCGATATACGTCGAGGAATACGATCTCAACCTCTCCGGACTGAAACCGGATAGAACTCTCTCTATCGAGGAGGAAGAGGATGGGAACGCAGTCTGGGAGGAGGTGGACGGCAAAGACGGTCGATCCGTGCAGAAAGGCGCTGAGAACAGCACTGAGGTAAGACGTAATGGTTCTAACCACAGTTCTGCATCGGAGCGGGAAGAAAAGCAGGGAGACGAAGGCGGTAGTTCCCTGACTTACGTCCTGGTTTTCGGGATAGTCGCCTCGGCTATATATCTCTACTCAGCGCTCTAGCAAAGCTAATTAAGTGAGCCGGCCAAAACATTACCGTGAAGGAGGACGAGTTGGAGGAAGGAAGAGGGGGGCGGCTCGCGGTGGACAGGAAGGAAGTGGGCAGAATGATGGCCGTAGCGTCTTCTCTGGTGTTCCTCATGTCCATCCAGACGTACTACAGCCTTGATACTGTCGAAACCGAAATCAAAAGTGCGGAGACGTCCCTGGAGGATACCAACGAGTACGTTACATCCGAGAGCTTTCAGCGTAGCCTGGAAGGACTCAGGGATCTTAGCGGAACCTCGGGATGGGGCCGAATATCAGGCGCGATGGAAGGATTCGAGAGATTGGAGAGAACTCTCCAGGAGGTCAGGGGGGCTTCAGATAAAATAGAGCAGGAGAAGAGGCTTTACCAGTGGCTTTCTCTACTGGGTTTCGCAGGGATAGTGGCCGGGCTATCGATCCTTTTTATCTAGAGGTGCCAAGTAGAGTTCATGCGGGGTAGAAAAGCCAGGATCGGGCTTGCTGTACTGTTCTTGGTCGTTCAGGTTGGCACCGCCACGGCGGCGGAGAACGCCTCCGACTCATCCGACATAAACCTCGAGATCGGAGCCCGCTGCAAGGTAATAACTAAGGACTTCATACCTCCGAACGATGGAGTGCTCGGCAGGGGTAGAACAGGGTCCTTTTTCGCCCTGTTCGAGAACAGGGGAAGCCTGAACGCGACCCTGGAAGCAAGGACTCTCAACCTGAGCTACATGAACAGGACGACCGACGAGAAGGAGTACCTCAACCTCAGCCTTCAGCAGGACATCTACGACAGCTACAATCCTCTGGTGGACTACGGGAACTACACGGAAAACCTGTCGATAATCGGTCCGGAGAGCCGTGACGAGTACGCCAAGCTCTTCTCTGCGGTGGACGAGTACGATTTAAGGACTTATAACGCCACTCTCTACATGAATACGACATGCTCTGGCTTTGCTGACTACACCATAGAAAAGAGCTTCAACGTAACCGATCAGCTGACCATAGTCAACTCTTCCGGTGGCGTATCCGAGATAGGAAACAGGACAACTAACAGGACTTTCCCGGCAAACGTAACAGAGCTCGGCCAGGAGGAGACTCCGCAGACAATTCCGGGGAACGCCACTCGATATGGGAACGCTACCACCAACCAGACCCTGCCGCGCAACGTGAACAGGACGGGCGGGCGGTCAAATCTGACGGTTCCCCGTGACGCGAACAGAACCGGCGGGAGATCAAACCGTACCGTCCCACAGGACGTTAACAGGACAGGTGGAGAAGCTAACCGGTCGGTCGAGGGAAGGAGCAGCGACAATCCTGGCTCCTTTCCCAGGCCGATACTGGAGCTGGAGCCGGAAAACCAGAGCATAACTGCGGTGCGCTCACGTTTTGCCAGGGTTAAGATGAACGTCAGGAATCTGGGGGATATACCCGTCACGGACCTGACGATCTCTCCCCTGCTATCCAAGTTCGAGGGAGGATGGGAGGCTCAGAACGCCTCCGTTGAAAACATCTCCAGCGGTGAGAACACCTCCCGCCTTATCCATATTAAGCCTCCTTCCACGGCTGAGCCGGGGAGATACATTGTTCCTGTCTCGGCCTACACCTCTAGAGGACGGGCGGACCTTGACTTCGTGCATCTGGACGTCAGGAAGGAGAACTTCCAGGCGAAGATCTCCGTGCTGGAGGCGCCCCGCCAGATCAGGCTAGAGGCCGGACAGAGCCAGGTGGCTCCGGTGCTCATCGAAAACACGGGTAAGAGGAAGCTCAGCAACGTCAGCCTGGATGTCCAGAACCTCAGGGACTGCGCGGAGGTTACATATCCCGAGATAGGAGACCTGGGTGTGAACGAGACGGCCTCTGTTCCGCTCCAGATCAGGACGGCCTCGGCAGTCTCCAACTGCAACTCCACCATCATGGTCTCTTCGGAAGAAGGAGCTTTCGCCTTCTCCAAAATGAGGACTGACATAGTGGAGGACGAAGGAGTGATACCCAGAGAGCAGAGACCTCCTTTCATAGCTCTCCTCTGGACGGCCGTTCTCTCGATTTATGCTGTGGTGAGGAGAAGATACAGTCTGGACTCGACAGCGGCGCTGGTTCCTCTAGTACTGCTGATAGCGGGAGAGGCAGTGATCCTCAGCTACATGGTTGCAAAATACTATGGGCTTATATCTCTGCCTTTCATGCCTTTCTAGCCTTTATACTGACTCTATCGCCTTCTGTGAGTCGTTTATAAGCGAGTCTGCGTCTATACCGTCCATCTTGCCAGTATACTCATTCTCGCTGAGTTCCTCGAAGTACTCCGCAAGATTCCTCACCTCGGGTACCTCGTCACTTGAGATCCTCTCGGCGAGCTCTCTGTACGTCAGCTCTCTTTCCACGTCTCTCGTGAACTCGAGATACCCCTTCATTATGTGCGCGGTCTTGATTATGGCCTCCTCGTCCGGTAGAGACCTGTAGTCCTCCAGCAGTGCTGAGGCCTCGCTGCTATTTATGCCTTCGGATTCCTCTTTATCTTCTTTCTTTCTGTGCAGCTTATCCTCTAGCTCCTCCCGGAGGTTTTTGAGCCCTTCAAGCCTGTCGCTGTCGTCTTCCTCCTCCTTTTCCTTTGACGCTCCCATCAGCATCTCCAGGTCCTCCTCTGCCTCTTCCTCGATATCCTCTCGGTCTTCGTCGCTTTCCTGACTCTTCTGTCGGTCGATACTTTCCTTGAGCTTCTTAAGGTCTCTTGTAGATGCCTTGGCAAGTCTATCTGTCTTAAAATGATTCTCTAGCTCCTCGATCAGGCTCTTGCGTATCCTTTCCTCGTCTTTTATCTTCTTGAGCTCTTCCAGAGGGAGCTCCTTCAGGAAGTCGAGTATATCGCCTTTTTCATCCTCGGAGACCTCCACGGAAGATGTCTCATCCCCAGAAGCCTCACCCTGGCTTTCATCTTCCTGCTTCCCGGAGCTTTCCTCAGCCTTTTCCTGTTCTTCAAGCTTTTCATCCTCTCCGTCTCCCAGATCGGGGAGATCTTTCCCTTCGTCGTTTGCATCCGTCTGATCGCTCTTCGAGTCTTGCTCTTCTTCGCTTCCGAGGTCAGGGAGATCCTTCTTTTCCTTTTCTCCGTGCGCCTGATCCTTCTCAGGTTCCTCTTCCTCCTCATCTCCGTCAAGGTCAGGAAGGTCGCTTTCCTGATCATCATTTCCTGCGTCTTCATCATCGCCCCCTGATTCGCCTCCAAGATCCGGTAGATCAGGCCCCTCGGTGTCCTCCTCCTCGTCTCCTTCCTCATCTTCTTCTCCGTCCGATCCTCCAAGATCGGGCAGGTCCGGGCCGCCGGAGCCGCCTTCGTCTTCTGTTTCATCATCCTGTTCAACTTTATCTGTCTCTCCTTTGCTATCAGGCAGATCGGGTCCTTCCGCAACTGAATCTTCTGATTCTCCTGAGCTGGGCTTCTCTCCCGAGCCATCGAGGTCCGGTAGATCAGGTCCTTCTGACAGCGCCATGTCGCCCTTCTTATCCTCTTCGTTCTCCTCCTCGTCATCCCTGGCTTTCTCATCCTCTCCGCTGCTTCCGGTATTCCCGGAGAGATCGGGAAGGTCCTGCTGTTCCGGAGCCTCCGACCCATCTGGATCGTCCTCTTCTGCTGCACTCTCTCCGGAATCCTCTTTCCCTCTTCCGTTCTCTGCATCCGCTGAATCCTTCTTAGACACATCGAGGTCCGGAATACCGGTGCCTGACGAAAGTGCCTCAAAACCATTGGTTTGCACCGGCTCCGGCCCGGAATCCGTCTCCTCTTCCGGGTCGCCTCCAGATTCTTCCACCGTCTCCGTATTCTCCGTCTCGCCCGAGTTCTTGCCCCCATCTTTCTCTGACTCCTCGCTGCTTTTTTCGTCATCAGTCCCTTCTTCGACCCGTGAATCGTCTATTTCATCAGCAGCTGTCTCCGAGTCCTGAAAGCTGCTTTTCACGGAATCTTCGCTGCCATCAGAAGATTCTCCAGGAGCCTTTTCTGTTTCTTTCTCGAGTTCGTCTTTCAGATCTTCTTCTGAAACGACCCCAGAATCATCGGAGTCTCCGTGACTCTCTTTACGCACTATCTTCTCTTCTATCGCCTCGGTATCCGTTCTGGCAGACTCTTCTCCTTTCTCCAGGTCTTCGATTCTCTCCGCTATCCTTTCGAGGGAATCCTGATCGTCCGGTAGCGCATCTTCGCTCCCTTCCAGATCTCTGATCTTATCTTCAAGGTCCTCGAGATCTCTTTCAGCTTCTTCTATCTCTCTGTTGACCTCTCGTTCATTGATCTTTTGTTCCAGAAACTCTATGGCGGTCTTGCGATTTTTTAGCTGCTTCTCAGTCCTCAGAAGTCTTTCAAGGTCTTCTATGGACGGGTTCGCGGAGGAAACGGTTTTTTTCAGGTCTTCTACTGTCCCTGTGGTGCACTCCGCTATCCTCTCCACGGGAAGATCGGAGCCCTCGCCTGGAGCCCCATGGAAATCCTCTTCTTCCTTGATTATTTCCAGTGCTTCCTCTAGCTCCTCCGCGTTCTCCTCAGCTCTTTCAAAAATATCTTCCTTTTTGCGTTCTCTTATTTCTTCTTCCAGCGTTTCTATAGCTGTTTTTCGTTCTCTTGTCTCTCTTTCTACCGCCAGTATATCCTGTAGGTCTTCTTCGGCCAGGTCCCGCTCATCAAGTATGTTTTCAAGCTCATTGACCGTCGACTTCGTGATCCTAGCTATCTCTTCCGCGTCAAGTGTTTCTTCGGCCACGTTTCGGGCTTGTCAAGTCTGGAATATATGGGTTAGGGGAGGATGTCATACCTGGTTACGCCCAGCGACCACTCGATCAGGATCAGCAGGAGGCCCGCCAGGATGAAGTACCTTGATATCTCGTTTTCCTCTGTCGTGGTCTCCTGCTCCAGAAACGCATTTCGAAGCTCGGAGCGGTTTGTCGCTGTCGTGAAGTTCCCCCCTGTCCTGTTCGCGATCTTTTTCAGGTTTGAGGTATCGAGGTTCGGGAAGCTGGCCCGGGAATCGTTTCTGGGCTCGCTGGAATTACGGGTCCCGAGACCCACCGTGTTCACGGACACGTTCTTCTTTCTCGCAAACTCTATGGCGGATGTTATGTTAGCTCCCACGTTGTTCCTGCCGTCCGTCACCAGTATTACCTCTCTGGACTGCTTTGATCCATCGAGCGCCGAGCTCCCGGTAAAAATAGCGCTTCCGATCGCCGTACCTGCTTTCTCTCCCACGGTTATGTTTTCTATTGATTCCCTGACCTCAGGGTGTTCATCCGAGGGCGGCATCACGGTCCTGGATGTCCCGCTGAACTCCACCAGTCCGACGTCGGTGCTTTCCTCCGTTGCCTGGACAAAAGTTTGAGACGTCTTCCTGGCTGCTTCGAGCCTAGAGGGCTCTATGTCGCTGGAAAGCATCGATGCGGAGTTATCGATTGCTATCACATAGTCTGAGTTCGATGAAACAACCTCCTCCTCTATAACGGGCTGAGATATTCCTGCAACAAGAGTCGTTATCGTGAGGAACTTGAGAACCAGCATTATGTTGTTTGTCTTGAGAAAGTCGTTCCCGGATACCTTCTTCAGCGTCTCGTAGTTTCCAAACTTCATCGCGCGCTGTTTCTTCTTTTTCCTGGCGGCGAAGAACAGCACGACAGCCAGTCCGTTCGCGATGAACAGGATCTCCGCGAACTCATTCGTGAGCACAAGCCTTGTCACTACCATCCCTCCCTGTTCTGATCGAAGAACTTCGCAAACTTGGCAGCAAAGTTGTCTCTGGTGTCCACCTTGATCGAGGCTGATCCGCTACTTCTCAGCTTGTCCTTGAGCTCTTCCTCTTCCTTCTCAGCTTTTCTGTTAAACTTCTCAGCCTGCTGAGCCGTGTTCACGAGCGATTGGTTTTTCCCGTCAGGGGACTCAAACCTCATGTTACCTACCTCCGGAATTCTGTAGTCTCTCAGGTCTCTCGTGATTATGCTGAGCATATGCCTGAACTTTATGTTCCCCAGCTTCATGTTGGCTTTCCAGTCTCCCTCTATCTCCAGGAAGTCCGATATTATGAATACCGCGGTATCCTCCTTTATCTGGCCTATAGTGTCGCTTAACGCATCCTCCAGGTTTAGCTTTCCGCCATAGTTTTCTGGATCCGTCAGTTCGTGTAGAATCTTCTGGTACTGCTCCTGTCCGCCGCCTGGCGTTATTATTCTCTGATCGTCGCCGAACATTCCGATTCCCACGTTTATGCCGGCGTCCACGGATCCATAGGCCAGTGCGGCGGCCATAACTGAAGCGTACTCGGACTTCAGCTTCTCTGCTGTCCCGAACATCATAGTGTCGGAAACGTCCAGCAGTATGAACGTATCCATGTCTTTTTCCTCCTCGTATTCCTTGACATATAGGTCCTGTGTCTTTGCTGAGTTTTTCCAGTCTATCCTGGAGGCGTCGTCGGACGAAACGTACTCTCTGAGGTCCGAAAACTCTATGCCCGATGCCTGGAACTGTTCCTTGTATTTCAGTATTAGCCTGAAGAGCTCTGAAACTCGCTTCACCTCGACATCTATCTCGTCCGCTATCTGATCCGAGCCAAGTACCTTCTTCACAATCTATGGTTGTTGGTCCCGTGATTAAAACCTGACTCTGGGGTAAGGGTAAAAATCGCCGGTGTGATGGTTGCTACATGGGGTTAACTTCCGGGGGATTAACAATGAAGCTGTATCCGGTGATAGCGCTTGCAGCCCTTCTATCCGGGGTTGCGGGCCAGGGAATCGATGTACTTGAGCCGGATAATCAGTCCTACTCCTCTCAGCCGGACTACAACTTCACCAACACGAGTTCAAGCAACCTTACGTCGGTTAACTTCTCGATCGATTCGGCATCTAACATTTCCACGTCTCGGTCCGGCCAGTACTTCTCTAATAGCTCCCACGATGTCTCCGAGGGAAGTCACGATCTCAGGGTGTATGGGAGCAATGAATCAGGCGAGATTCTCGGTGAAAGCCTCTCGTTCACGTACGACTCCACTCCTCCTCAGGTGAACCTTTTGGAACTACCGTCGGATCCGGTGAGCGAGTTCGAGGTGAATGCGACGTACTCTGACTCTCTGTCAGGCATCGGGTCAACTTACTTTAACGTCACAAACTCTTCGGGCACTGTGTTCGCGGGCAGCTTCAACAGCACGGTTTCCAACCTTTCGACCGGTAGCTACAACATCAGCTACACTGTCAAAGACGGGGCTGGAAACAGCAAGACTAACTTCACGGCTGCAAACGTTTCAGTGGATAGCTCGGCGCCATCGCTCGAAATCCTGAGTCCTGAGAGTGATGAGATTGTTTCAGGTTTCTTCGGCATAAACACGACTTATTCGGACGAAAACACCGTTGAGTCGGCTATGTACGAGGTTTCTGACTATTCGGGAACTGTCAACGCGAGCTTCAACTCCTCGAAACTCTCGGACGGAGGACACACGCTGAAGGTGAACGCGACAGACTCCGCCGGAAATACTGCGGATGGAAGCGTCGATTTTGACGTTGACAATCATCCTCCGCGTGTTTCAAAGATCGAGGCCGATGGAGACGAACTTGAGTCCGGCGACAGGTTATCGTCCAACCTGACCATCGAGGCGTCGTTTAGCGACGAGGGATCGAAGGTGAATACTTCACTGTTCCGTTTCGTAAATGATTCCGGCTCAACGGGAGATTTTGAATCTGGAAACTTCGATGTCGGACTTTCTGAGGGCCTTTACAACCTAACTTTCAGCCTGATGGATGCGAGCGGTAACTGGAACAACTCCAGCTATGTTCAGAACCTGGAAGTGGACTCAACCGCTCCATCCGTTGAGTTAGGATCTTTACCGGAAGAATGGGTCAGAGAGGATGTCCGGGTCGAGCTTCAGTGCTCCGGAGAAGAAGAGGAGACTGTCGAAGGGGCGGTTTACACGGGATCGGAATACCTGTCGGCCTGGGAAGACGTCCCCAGAAACGTCACGGTCGGCGTCTCCGGCAACAGCTCCATAGAGTTCAGGTGCAGGGACGGCCTTGGAAACACAGCAAGTTTGAAGAGGAACCTCGCGATAGATAAGGAAAAACCGGAGATCCAGTCCTTAGATCCGCTGGATTCCGGCGAACGTGTCGATACTTCATTTGAGGCTTCGATCAACTTTTCGGACGAGCTTTCCGGAGTAAGACCGGGATCCGGCAACTTCTGGATCTCGGGGAAGAAAGAAGGAGAGGCAGGAGACGTCTCATGGTCCGGGAGCGTCGCCTCCTTCCGCATTTCCGGTCTTCTGAAGAGCAGTCAGTACGATCTGAAGGGATACGTGCTGGACATGGCAGGTAACAACCTCTCTATTTCCCGCGAATTCAAGACCGAGAGGCTCCCGGAGGACATCAGGGGTGCCGAGATAATCAGAGAAACCATGAGTCTCGGAGCAGCTCAGTTCGACCTCGTGGACATTGGAGACAACAGCAAGGTCGTAATGAACATCTCGGACAGCTCCCTGTCGTCAATCCTGATCGTCACTGACGCGAAAGTCGATCGAAACTCCGTTACTGTCACGGAGACGTCCTCTCCAGGCGAGGTACAGGGGCCGAGAGCCGGTGAGCCATTCCGTTACTTCGCGGCGAGGCCCGAACGCAGTCTGGATCTGGAGACTCTCAGGCTAAGGGTGGAGGTGCCCCGAAGCTGGCTCAACAGTACAGGAGCGAACTCCTCGTCGCTGGTCCTGAAGAAGCTGGAAGGATCGAACTGGACATCCGTAAACACGACCGTGGTAAGAGAGGACGGCCAGAAGGCTGTGATAGAGGCCTCTCCTGACTCTTTCTCCAGGTACGTCGTCCTGGCGGAGGGAAGCGATTCGGGAGGACTCGGACTCGCGTTGACATCCGGATTCCTGGAGGGGTTCCAGGATCCCCAGAACTGGATATCGGCCTTTTTGATCGGAGGAATCCTGATATCCGCGGCTTATCTCACGGAAGAACTCGGATACATCGATATTGGCCTTGTCGAAAGGTTCCAGAGCCATTTCTAGCGTACCGGAACGTGGTCAACTATCTCTTCGATGATATCGGCTACCTCTATACCCTGTGCCTCTCCCTCATAGTTCAGCATGATTCTGTGGATGAAAACGTCCTCTATTACTGCTCTTATGTCTTCGGGCGTCACGTAGTGTCTCTTGTGGTACATCGCGTGTGAACGGCCGGCGAGAGCGAGGTTGATCGATGCTCTCGGCGTGCAGCCCCATTCTATGTAGTCTGCGTAGTCCAGGTCGTATTCTCCGGGATTTCTTGAAGCGTCCACCAGGTCGACGATGTACGCCTTTATTTCGTCGCTGACCTTGACGTGTTTCGAGAACTCCTGCATGTCTCTGATCTCCTCCTGGGTAACTACCGGTTCGACGCCGAAGTCCTCGTCGTCCATGATGTTAGCGTTCATGTCGATGATCTTCCTCTCGTTCACCTTCTTGGGGTAGTCCAGGTATATCTTGAACATGAAGCGGTCTATCTGGGCCTCGGGGAGAGGGTAGGTTCCCCCTTGCTCTGTGGGATTCTGGGTGGCCATGACGAAGAAGGGCTCTGGAAGGTCGAACGTCTCGTCGCCGATCGATACCTTGTGCTCCTGCATCGCCTCGAGCATCGCGGACTGAACCTTTGGCGGCGCCCTGTTGATCTCGTCCGCCAGGATGAAGTTCGCGAATATAGGTCCCTTCTCGACGTAGAACCCCTTCTCCTCGTTGTACGCTTCGACTCCTATGATGTCTGCTGGCAGGAGGTCCGGCGTGAACTGAACCCTGTTCATCTTGTCCTGAATCATGTTCATCTCATCGGTCTCAACTGTCTTCGAGAGCTGTTCGACCAGAAGAGATTTTCCGAGCCCTGGAACTCCTTCCAGCAGGACGTTTCCGCCCCCCATCACCGTCAGAAGAATCTTCCGTATCACGTCCTCCTGTCCGATGAATCCGTTCTGGATCTGGTTCTCCATCTTGTGGACGTTTTCTCCGAACTCTTCGGCGGCCTCGGCCAGCTCTTCATCGGAGTAGTCATCGTACTTGCTTGGCATTCATAATCACCTTAACTTTCGCTCGATAAAAAGTTCTCCACCTGCTAGAGCTCTCCTGCTATAGTGGATCCGGCGTCCATCACCACGTCTTTGATGTCTCCTATGCCGGTTTCCGCATCCGTGACTATGACAAGTATTCCTTCTTCGCCCGCGCTCATCGATATTATCTTCCCCTGTCTTGCTTCCACCGTCACTCCCTTGACTTCTCCTATTCCCACGGAGTCGGAGGCCGTGTCTCCCGATCCAACCGTGGACGCTGTCATCGCGCCTACCTGATCCTCGTTTATGTCTTCTCCCAGGTCGGACGCTATCAGGAGCCCGTCCTGTCTAACCACGGCTGCTCCTGTCACTCCGTCCTCTTCCGTGATTTTCTCCAGTTCCTCGTCCACTATCTCCTGTGTGCTTGGCATCTTGTTCTACCTCCAGCTGTGCTCCTCCAGTATCTTGTCGATGAGCCTTTCGAGGGACTCCTCGAGGTTTTCACCGTTCTCCGCGTCTATTCCCCTTGTCTCGATTCCCAGCTCCTCCTCTATCTTCTCAGGGGTCTCCGCCTCCTCCTTGTTCTGGAAGTTCGCCAGTACTATCAGAGGGACGTCTCTCTTGCCGAGAGTTTCCTTCAGCTCTTCGATCCGTTCGTAGTCCGGGTCCCTTGAGTCCACGACTATGAAGCTGCCGAAGATTCCCTCTCCGAGGAAGTCGATGGCGTAGTCGAAGCGCTTCTGTCCCGGAGTTCCGAATATGTCCGCCTTGACTCCGTTGCTGTCCACCTGTCCTTTGTCGAGCGCCACCGTGGTTCCTGACTCCTCCGTTGAAAGGGCGCTGTCCGACATGTTGTGGACGGTGGTCGTCTTACCGCTGTTCTGGGGTCCTGTTACCAGTATCTTTGGGACGTACATCTTTATCCCTGTAGGAGTTATATCAAAGGGTATCTTTGTCTCTATGTCGGGTTTCACGACGTCCATGAACTTCAGGATCATTCCTGACCTCTCCAGACCCTTCAGGTGTATGAAGTAGTCGAATTCCTGCTTTATCTTTTCGTATTCGTCGTCGCCCTCCTCTATACCAAGGTTTGGCAGCAGGTAGTAGTTGATCCTTTCCTCTGATTTCAGAAGATCCCTGTACTCCATTATTGAGTCCCAGTCGCCTACGAAAGGGTCCAGGGAGTCCATGAAGAACGCTCCACTTTCACTGACAGCTTTTCCTATGACCTCCTTCGACTCCTCTATGTGTGAGTCCCTCTCCTCGTTCAGGTCCGCATCAACCCTGAACTCCGCGTCGGATTCCTTTCCAAGAGTCGTTGAGAAACCATCTATCACCGCTGATCTGTCCTCGTCAAGCTTTTCGTCAATGAACTTTGGCATCTTGTTGTTCAGGAAGTACACCACGTCGTCTCCGAGGGACTGGTGATGATTTGCGAGCGCAGTCGAGAACTCGGTCTTCTCTATCACGAGGTCGACGAGCAGCAGCACGTCAGATCCTTCCTCGACGCCCCCGTCGGTCGCGTCGTTGAGTCTCTGTATCGGCAGCTCCTTCTTCATGGATTGCATTTTATCGATCTCCTTTATTTAATTTCATCAGGTCTCGAGCCAGATGCCTCTCTCGGAACTGATCATGAGTTTTCTCCAATCCTTGACGTGATCCGTCTGTTTCATTCGCTCTATGCCCAGGTAGGGCTGGTTTTCGCTGGTCTCCAGCCTGATCACTCCGTCCGCGGCGTCCTTGATCCTGGCTCTCTCCTTCTTGTCATGGAGGCTTTTGTGAAGTGTTACAATCAGGACGCCGCTTCTCTTTGCTGCTTTGGCGCCCAGTACCTTGATCAGCTTCTTCGCTGACTGGGAGTTCATGTATTCCAGGAGCGCCGAGGCAGAGTTCAGGGTCGACCTGTTCACGTCTTCCCTGAAGTCGTTCAGAGTCCTTATGAAGGTCATGCTGATCTGGTTCAGGTCTGTCAGGCCCTGCAGGTAGTGGTCCGTTTCCGGCTCTCCTGACTGCCATGAGTATCCGTCTACAAACTTGAGATTCCCCTTCTGCTCGTGATTTTTCAGGTCCCAGTCATAGTAGTCTGCGTTAGATCTGAAGCGGCTCGGAGCCTTCTCCAGCTTCTCCTGCTCTTGCTGCCTCGACTGACGCGTTCAGGGCGAGCATGTTGGTCTGGTCGGCGATGTCGTTGATCGCCCCTGCTATGTCGAAGACTTCTTGTACTGTTTCCTTGAGCGAGCTCATCTTGTCGGATGCCTGGTCGACGGCGTCCTGGGATTCCTCTATGGTCTGGATCGATCCCTCCGATGAGTTTGCCGCCTGTCTCGCCAGCTCCTTCGTCTTCTGGCTCTCGTTGTCTGCCTTCGATACAGAGTCGAATATCTGCCTCATGAAGGACTTGAAGTTGCTCAGTTCTTTTCCGGCGCTGGCCAGTGAGCTTGACTGGCTGTCGATGCTTTCCTCTATCTCGGACACGTATTGATCCGTATCTTTACCTGTCATATAGCAAAATTCTCGTCCTCGTTTAAGTATTTGAACCGGTGATCAGCAGGTATTGTTCACGAAACCTCCGCCGCACGAGCCTGGCGAAACAGCCGGGTGTTCTCTCAACTTTGATCTGGACAACAAACTGGTGAAAATAAAAGAAGAAAATGGAAAGAGGTGGTCAACTGCCTCGACTCAGCTACGTCGCTGACTCGTCGGCTCTGACCAGTACGCTCAGGGTTCCCTGGTTGACGATTCCTTCCGGCACTCCACGGGGAACCTCCATCGCTATATCAAACGTGACGAATGCTCCTGGTTTGAGCATCTCGGAGTCCGTGTCTGTGTTCAGAAGGAACTGAGTCGCCGGTGCACCTGATCCTGACGTACCTGTAGCGGTAGCCAGGTTGTTGGCTCCGGTTGCCCTGACGTTGTAACGGGTCCTGATGACCTCGATGGAGTCAGTGGCACTCACTCCCGAAGTGGAGTCGGTGTCACACTTTGTCAGAACGTCGTAAGTCCTGTTGGTTTCCTGACCGTTCCTGTAGGCCTCGAGCGTGACTCCGGCCTCTCCGTCTGTCGGACCTGTTTCCGTAATTCCGTAGTTTGTCGATCCGAGCGACGTGATGTTGTAGAGCTCGTAGTCTCTACCTGGAATGTCGTCGAAGCCGGATGCGTCATCAGTGAAGTCAACCGATGCCGTTGACGTCGAGTTGTGTGGCTGCTTCTGAACCAGAAGCGTGCTGAACGTTCCTGAACCGTCACACTGGTCGGATGACTGCATCGGGATAGCCCACCAGTATTCCTGGCTTCCCATCCTGAACCTTCCTGTCGCTACATCGTTCGCTGACGTTGTACCTGTCGTGGTCTCATAGGTGCCGTCGTCAGGAGCGTTGATGTAGGATGGCTTCTCGGTGTCGTTGTACGTTCCGTACTCCACGCGGTTGACGTAGTTGTACTCGTCGGTTGAACCCTGCAGCAGTCCTGACTGGTTCGATGGGCTCACCATCAGGAAGTTGCCCGCGTTGTAGTTGGCCTCGTCTCCTGTTCCCCAGGGGAATCCCGGAGTCTTGGTGGAATCGATCCATATCCGGTCGATATACTCCGATCCGGTGTTCTCCAGGTCAACCGCACTGTATCCTTCGTCCGTGACGTTCTCGGGATCGAGAGGATGTGTACCTACGGACAGATCGGTGTAGTCGATCTCTCTAGGGTGCAGGTCAACCGCCACCGTGCTGTCGATCGAGACGTTTACGTCTGTCTCGTTCTGTGCGTCGGTGGTTATCTGAGCTGCTGAAGACGAAACCATTCCCATGGTCGCGATAGCCAGAACTGCTATGCTTAGTTTCTTTCTCATTAGTTCACCTCCTTTGAATTCTGTCTGGATTTTGGTCTTGCCAGCCCTATAGGGTTTGTTAGGGATCCGTGCTGATCAGCTACCCTGTAAGCTGGAATATAACAACCTCTGGCCCCTGAAAGCGGGGAAAGAAAGCTAGCTTTCTCTAAAATGTCTTCTGCCATTCATCTATCATCCCGTTGATTCCCCTCCCCACGTGCCTGCATTTAGAGAGCCCGTATAAAAAGGTTGATGAGCTTTCAGACGGCAAGAAAAGGTTTAAAGGGCCCCAACAGGCTCTATTACTTGTCTAATGAGAAAGTTTACACTGGCGGTTCTGGTCGTTGCTCTTGCTTCCGCTGGCGCATCACAGTCGATAGGGGTGTCGCCCGCGACCGTCGATCTCGGGACTGTGGAAAGGGGACAGGAAGTAGGGTTCTCGCTCTACGTCAGCTCGACGGGGACGACTGAGCCATACCGTCTGAACGTAACGGTCCTCGATCCCATGTCCTCCGACAGGTATGAACCCGGTGGTAGAATAAATCCTACTGAATACTCCGGAGAGGAGATTCAGAGCTGGATTGAGTTCTCCCAACCCATCTACGATGTCGATCCCGGCGACACGACTTCCTATGAAACCGGGAGCGGAACGGTTGATGCCGAGAAGAGGATCAACGTGACGCTGGACGTGCCTTCTGACGCCGAGCCTGGTTATCATACTGCCCAGATAGGGCTAAGCCCGAACTTCGGCGCGGAGGGAAGCGGCTTTGGAACATCGCTCGTCGGCATTACCCGGCCGAGGCTGATTTTCAGGGTCCCTGGCAAGGTGACAAGGAGCGTCCAGCTGTCTTCAGTGGAAGCCGTCAGGACGAGGGAGGAGAAAGCCCAGATAGTCAGCACTTTCAGGAACACGGGCTCCGTGACCGTGAACTTCGGAGGGGGCCTCGTCGACGTCTACGACTCCGAGGACAGGAAGGTTGGGGTCATCGATATCCCCACCGGTGTGCGGATTCCTCCCGGCGAAACCAGGAGAATCGAAAGCATCTGGGCTGGGGAGGGGGTGGAGGGTGGCACATACACACTGGACGGAACGGTTGACTACAATACCGGAAGCACGTTCGTAGGAGAGAGCTTCGCCATCGCGGGCGCTCCGCGGGATCCGATAGAGGTACAGGATCCGGAGGATCAGGACACCCAGGACGGAGATCAGCGGTCCGGGCTTTCACCTCTCATGATTATTGTCGCGATGGCGGCGCTCGGATCGGTTCTCTACGCGTTCGGGATCAGGCTGTACTACGTAATGACGGCCACTGGTGCGGTCGGAATCGCCACCTTTATTATATTTGGCGGAGTCAACATGGTTGTGTTGATCCTGGCGGTTTTCGGGCTGGGGTTGATGCTGTACATGAAATGGTGAGAGTATGGAAAGGAACTACCTCGCGACCTTCGTGATCGCTGCAAGCGTATTAATAGGTGCATCTCCTTTCATAGTGAAGGAGACATCTGTCGATACGACGGAGAGCACCATGAACGTCACCGCTCACGTGATAGACCCGGAGGTCGATGAGGACCTCGAGCTTGGAGTCAACGCCGACCCCGAGCTGAGCTTCGGCAGGGTTCCTTCCAGCTCGAACGCTGTCAGCGCCAACTACACCAAGAAGATAACCGTCTCCGTGGAGAAGAGGTCCAGCGTGGTACTCAGACTCGAGGGAAACGTGAGTTCATTCGTTGAATACCCGGAGCAGCATACGGTCACCGGAGAGGAGAGCATTCCCGTGAGGCTTACGCCTGGAGAGCCCGGTTACTACACCGGAACTCTCGAGATGGAAATAAGAACCCCTAAGAACGCCGCGGGAAGGCTTTATCTGGACGCGAGCCAGAGAGTAAAGGGCCTGCTCTAAGCTTCTAAAGCGTCCGGAGATCAGTTCATTATGTGAACCGGAACAAACTCTTTCTGGCGGCTCTGGTACTTGTGGTGGCTGGATCGGCTGCTGCCCAGTCAAATAAAACCGGAATACTGGGGACGGTCGGGGAACATCTCGAGGTCAGGGACGTGGAAAGTTCCAGCAGGACGTCCGTGTCACTTGAGACCGGAGGCATCAGCGTTCCTTACTACATGATAGCCCTGTGGCTGGTATTCCTCACGGTGACGGTCTATGCCACGGACATCGATCCCTTCTGGATAGCCCTGTTGCTTATAGGGGCCGGTCTTGGAATTGGTTCCACGTGGGCGGGCCTTCCGACCGCGGTCATACCGGTGATTTTAATTGCTGTACTCGCTCTTGGATATACATCGTGAAGAGAAAGCTACTGATGATCTCGGCGATCGCCATGGTTTCCGGTGTCTCCGCGACAAATGTCAACGCCGAGGTGGACGCCATGGCTGAGATGGACGGATACGATGTCTCGGCTCAAAGTCACCCGACCGGTATGAGGGAGATCAACCTTACCGTCGAGAACTCGGGATCCGTGGGCTGCAACTACAGGATAATGGCGAACCTCCGGTACGGTAACACGAGCCGGCGCCGCTACTCCGACCCGGAGCCCGTTCTGGCCGGAGGGATCGCCAAGCCTGATCTCTTCTTCGTGGCCCTGAACTACACCGGGAACGTTAGTGGCAGCGTCTACTCCTCCTTCTGCGGCCAGAGAGAACATCTCCGGAACCTGAGCTTTGCGGTCGACTCCGGGCAGACCCGGGTCCCCGCCGTCAACTCGACCACTGTCTCTGTCGATGACGATTATGTGAACGTGTCCGTGAATATGGAAGAGGGATACCTGGTGCCCCGCAAGACTCCTCCGTACTGGAAGGCGGGTTCTGCCAGGGTAGAGGACGGAGAGGCGAGTATAAGCTACGATCCGCCTCTTTTTGACACCTCCGAAAGCCTGGAGTACGTTCTTGTGAACGGTTCCGGCGCCGTCGCGACGACTAAAGTGGATCTCGAGGTGGAAAGGACTTTCCTGCAGAGAATCTTGGACCGGCTGGAAGCCAGCCTGGCTCCTCTGCTGGGTGCATCCTTGCTGCTGAATGTTCTGCTATTTTTTGCTGCGAGAGCCCGTAGAGGCAATTAAGCTTTAAAGTACGAGAGGCGAAGTTTTTACCAGATGATCAAAGATACAGGAACGGGGAGGAAGGTATCTCTCCTCGTCGCTCTGGCCTTCTTGACGGGAGGTGTGGCAGCCGCTGAAGTCGACATAGATGACGGAGACGGCCGGATATGGCTGGACAGCGACTCCGACAGCAGGCTCAATGCCGACCTGACGTGCGGCTCCGGGAACGATGCCCTTAACATGACTCTCAGACAGGATGGCGACGTCGAGGAAACATTCAACTCCAGCGAGGTGGACGGTTACGACATGAGCGGCAGCTCGGTCGGCGAATACAACCTTACCGGAAGATGCAACGCCTCTACAGGATTCAAGACGGCTTACCAGACCTTCAACGTATACGAGCTAGTGGTCGAGGAGTTCAAGCCTTTCTCGACAGGTACCTCGAGTTTCGTGGCGAGAAGAGGACAGAGAATCGGAGAGTCCTCCGACAGAAAGCTTACCGGTCAGAAGCAGCTGGAGCTCAAGTTCGATGTAAGAGGGGATTCGAGCAACGAGGTCCTGGATCCCGAGGAGTTCGACTTCCAGGTCAGCATGCAGGGAGAGGGCGAGCTGGACCTGGGACGTCACTACGAGGTTGAGGAGGCAGGTGGCGACGGCTACACGGCAACGCTGTTCCCGCGAGTCCCTTCCGGGGCTTCCTGGTACCACCACTCGCTTACAGTGGATGTGATGGTCCCCGAGCCTGAGGCAGGTGGAGAGTTCCCTGTTACAGCAGAATCTGACGACTACGGCGGTTCGATATACCTGAGTCCGGTGAAGATCACCTCGGTGGAGCCTTCGAGAGACATAGTGGTCGGAGAGCTCGACGAACTCGGATTCACGGTGAAGGTGGCGGACGGCTACCAGAGGGAGCTCTCAGATGATAAGTTTGCGCTGGAGGTTGAGGGCAGAAGCAATGACATCAAGGCTCTGGACGTGGTCTCCACGGAGAAATCCAACACCTACGATCTAAGGCTTGAAAAGATACCTCAGGCACCGGATGGTTCCGAAAGCTTCCGAGTCTGGCTCAAGTTCAAAGACAGGGAGTACACGGAGGAGTCAGGGTACCGTCTGTTCCAGTACAACGTCGCCCGCAAGGTCGCTTTCCGTGGAACGGTACAGAACACCCGGAGAACACCGATACTCACCAGTTTCAGGGCACTGTCTTCCGGATCCAGCGTCAGGAAGTTCTCGACCGTCAGCGGCGAGTACTCGGAGAGGTTTGACACCGGTACCTACGACTTCGAGGTGAAGTTCAGGCCCGGAGGCGAGGGCTCCGAAGCCAAGGGAGGACTCGACCTCCAGGGCGTTGAGCTGAAGAAAGGCAATGACGGGCAGGTGAAGTTCGAGTACTCCAGCCAGCCGAAGTCGGTGGACGTACCTGGCGTGACGCCGGTTGATATGATGTCTGTAACGTTTGGATATCCTTTCAAGGGCGAGGGAAGCACCGCCTGGATGAGGTTCGATCCGTCCGGCGTCGATCCAACAGAGGTCAGCGTATTTGAATGCAGGAAATGGAACTTCTTCGGTCAAAACTGTATCTCCGGATGGGAGAAGGTGAAAGATGAGGCGGTGTCGGTCGTTCCGACGCTCTGGAAGGTCAGATTCCCAGTGGAGCCGCTCGAGACCAAGTACTTCGAGAAACGGAAGAAGATACTCATGAGCGCCTACGTGATAGGCACGAAGTCATCCCTGGGCCTTGATGGAGCCCTCAGGCTCAAAGGTACATCCGGCGGCAGGATCGGTTCAGGAAAGAAGCTCACTGTATCCGGCGACCTTGTCTCTGGAGGAAGCCCTGTATCCGACGCTGACCTCAACGTCACGCTTCGGGAAGACGGCGACGTTGTAAAGACTTTTACAGGAACTTCCGGGACGGACGGCTCGTTCTCCGTGAGCGGAAACGTACCGGAGGAACCTGGAAACTACACTCTTGTTCTCCGTGCCTCCAGAGAACCCTACGACAGCCTTAAAAAGGAGAAGCCGGCGCCAATCTGGGTGTACGAGAGCCAGGGCCTGGCCGTGAAGCCAGAGACTACCGGCAACATACCTATATACAGGGGAGATACCTCCAAGACAACTATCTCGCTTGAAAACATCGGCGACACGACCCTGGAGGACGTAAGTATTTCAACAGAGAGCTCCGACGGCATAAAGCCCGATCATTTCAGCTTCTCCACGAAATCGATAGGCAGGATGGAGCCAGGCGAATCCAGGGATATAGGTGTAAAGTTCTCCGTGCCGGAGGACTGCAGCGGGTGCTCGTCCTTCCCCCAGATCGTGGTTTCTGTTACCGGTGAAGGGCCAAAAGGCGATATCGAAAGGTCCGTCAGGCTGAACATGGTGGTGGAGGAGAAGGATCAGGAGTCTCAGGGGACAGAGGGGAACTCCTCCACCGTTGAAGAAGCTTCAGACGGAGGTTCATCGCCGCTCGTCGGAAAGAGCTTTGTCTCCGCCCCGGAGCTCGGTGACTTCAATCCTACAGGAAAGTTCCTGGCCAGCCAGTCCACCCTGAACATAGCGCTCGGTCTCGTGATGGTGTTCATGATGGTGCTGGCTGGAGCAGTGAAGAACAAGGGAGGGTCCGGTTCCAGGTCCGGGAGATCCGGCAGATCTCCAAGAACTGTCTCCGGTGGTTCGGGCTCCATGAGCCGACCGGACTTTTCCGGTCAGGAAAGCGGCGGGAGCCGGGGAGAAGCTGAAACGGGGTCCGATGACCCGGAAGATGGTTCGACGCCTCCTAACGTGTGCGATGAGTGCGGAGAAGAGTTCGACACCGAGTCAGCGGTCGATATGCACAGGGAAGTGGCCCACTAGCGGCTGATGTTCTCTCTGAGCCTGTTTATCTTTCTCTTGAAATTCGCAAACCTCGGCCTTTCGAACTTCTCTCCTTCAAGGCTGGCGGCCAGCTCCTGGATCTCGAGCGACGCCTCGGAGATCGGAGAGTGGGATATCAGTGGCTCCTTTTCGAACACGCTTTTCTTCATCTGCCTGTCGTACGGCACGGTCGCCATTATGTGGGACTCCGTCATCATCTCGACCTCGCTCTCCACGAGCTCCATCTCCGGGTCCTCCTCCGACATGTTGACCACTGTTCCAAGTATTGGTATCCTCAGCTGCTTCGCCCTCTCAATTATCTGTGCCGCGTTGATTCCGGATGTCTGGGTCGGCGTCGAGATAACCATTAGTTCCTCGCAGGCCTTCATCACTTCTTCAACCGTGGAGTTCATGCCCGGGGGACAGTCCACGAGAACGTAGTCCGAGTTCCGCTTCGCATGTTCAACCGCGTCCTCGAGCCTGTCAAGGTCCGGCTCCAGGTGGTGAAGCTCGTTTGACGCGACCATTGCCTTTATTCCTGTCGGGTGTCTGAAGACCGCGTTCGAGGGATGCTCGTCGTTCTCCAGCACGTCCTGGATCTTGACCGGGTGATCGTACCTTCCCAGGTGGACTCCAAGATTGGACCCCGAAAAGTCGGTGTCAACGATCGTTACCTCCTTGCCGAAGTCGCTCAGCGACACTCCGAGGTTGACCGTCAGGCTCGTCTTTCCAACACCTCCCTTGCCTGAAATCATTCCTATAACGCGGCCGCTCATTGTAAAATCATTTTCCTCTGCGGTTAATAAGGTTGGAGGTCGCCGCCGAGGAGTCTCTCTGCGTGGTATCCTCGGGACGTTTATATATTTTTTAACTCCTGAACAGTAAACATGAGCAAGTTCTGGGTCGCCGCGCTGTTCGTCCTGTTTGTTGGCCTATCCCTTCTTCTGGGAAACTTCGGGGATTCAGGGTCGATAAACTTCAGCGATCTCGAAACGGAGTGCAGACTGGGCTCCCCGGAGGCTGAAGTAGGTCTTTCGGACAGCAGGCTGCAGTTTAACGGCCACTTCCCGGTTGAGGACTCTGACGCGAGCGTGAACTACCAGTATAGACAGTCATCGGATCGAGTGGTACTGGAAATCCGGTCTGATCCAACCGGAGAAAAGATAGATTTCCTGGACGACTGTCTTGCTTCAGTTAAGTACAGAGCTGAGTCCGAACCGCTGAAGCCAGGGCTCTATCACGTGGAGGTTCGCCATGATGGCGAAAAGGCTCACAGTTCGGTTGTAAAGGTGGGCTAGTGAGTCTCCAGCTCGTATCTTATCTTTCCGTCCCTGTGCTCGACCGTGATCTTTCCCTCTTTCGCCAGCCATCCGATGGCCTGGTTGACAGTGTCCTGATCGACAGCATTACTCGTGTGCTGGAGTAGCTTGCGGGCGGTTGCCTTTCCCTGGTCCTTGAGCGTGTCGT
>JBDGRC010000068.1:0-2487 GCA_042218495.1 Candidatus Nanohaloarchaea archaeon
AGCCCCGTCCGAGATTTGAACCCGGGACCTCGTCCTGTTCGTGGCCTGTCAAACTTCATGGACCTATGTTTGGATGGTCTCATATTTCCTGCTCCAGGCATTTGAAGGCGTACCAAGGACGTGCTCTGGCCAGCTGAGCTAACGGGGCATGTTTTAGGTTGAGAAGTTTAAGTTCTTTAAATGGTTATATTGCTGAGAGGATTACTCCGGCTACGAGTATGGTGGATCCGATTGTTTTTTGTTTAATGTTCTTTTCGTCGAAGATTATTACTCCTGCTATTACCGAGATGAAGACCTGTAGTTGTAGTATTGGTATGACTTTTGATGCTTCTGCCTGTGAGAAGCTGTAGAATATGAGGTATGAGGACAGTGCTGCACCTAGACCGGTGAGGGCGTACATTCCTTTGTCTTTGAGAAAGTTCTGTTTTATTTCCGGGATTAACTGTCTTTCCTGTGCCAGGATGTAGACAGTGAGTCCTGTTGTCATGAAGAGATAGATGAGGTAAGTGTATATCTTCGGTGATATCTGCTGTGTGGCGAACCTGTCTGCGATCGCCGCAAAGGAGAATACCAGCGCGGAAACTGCGCCGATCTTAGGTGCATCAGATTTCTTGAACTTTCTTACCGGATCCAAAAACTTCTGACCTTTTTCCTTCAGTATAGTGTAGCTGCCAGCGGTAACCAGTACTATTCCAGCGGCGTTGTAGATAGAAATAGTTTCTCCAAGGAACAGGGCTGCCAGTATGCCTGTAAAGACAGGGTTTAGCTTCGTGAAAGGTATAACGGTAGATAGTTCTCCGAGTTTGATTGAGTAATTGTAGAATAGAAAACCCAGTATGTTGGCTACTCCGGACAAGACAAAAGCACCGACAACGATAGGATTGAAGACTATAGTTTCGGTTGTCAGAAAATAAAGAAAGGCTGGAGTGTAGAAAACTAACGCTATAGAGCTGTAGAGAAATGTGTAGGCTAGTCCTGAGCTATCCTTCATCAGTCTTTTTGCAGCTATGCCTACAGCTGACCAGATCGTTGCTGCGGCTGCGGTAGCCAGGAACCAGAACACAGCTTATCCTGCGAACTGCTCGTTCTTCTTTCTCAGATCGCTGTAGCCGCATTTCCGGCACGAACTGCTTTCCGGGTTGTCCGTCTTGTTCCTGGCGTTGCATCTTCTGCAGATGTAGACGTCCTTGAAGACGCGTTTCTCTGCTTCTTCAAACTTCTGTGCCATCTTCTCCACCTAACCTTGACGGGCAAGCCCAATTTTAAATAAACTTAAACCTCCGCTGTGGAAACTCTCCATATGGATCTCTTCACAGCCATCGCCGCGGGAGTAATTCAGGGAATGGTTGAGTGGCTTCCGCTGTCAAGCGAGGCTGTTCTTTCACTTTTCTTCACCACCGTGGCTGGCAAGGGGACTTCCGAGGCTTTCGGCGCGTCGGTTTTCGTCCACACAGGGACGATGGTTTCCGCACTTTTCTACTTCAGAGAAGAATACGCAGGGATGCTCAAAGAAGCTCTTTCGGGCGATGGCATCAGAGGCAAGCTCAGAGAGGCCGGCTCGGAGCCGGTTTTGAGATTTCTCATCGTTTCAACCGTTCTGACAGGGTTGTCAGGAGGACTGATATATTTCTCCGGACTCAGGGCCGCGCTAGAGAGTCCAAAGGTTTTTTACTTGCTGATGTCTGCGGCGCTGGCTTTGACGGGAGCACTTCGGTTCTACGCAGGCAACAGCGATAGAAAGGAGGATTCCGTGACGGATTCAGACTCTCTGCTTGCTGGAATTCTTCAGGGAACGGCGATTGTACCCGGTATATCGAGATCAGGATCCACGTCTTTCATCCTTCTCTACAGGGGGTTCGAACCTGATTCGGCCTTCAGGCTATCGTTCCTCATGAGCGTTCCTGCCGTCCTGGCAGGGAGCATCGGACTCGAGGTATTCACAGGGGTTTCTTTCAGACCCATGTACCTTGTTTCGGCTGCTACCGCCGCTCTAGTCGGATACCTTTCAATAGACCTCTTTCTTTCGGTCGCGGAGAGGACCGGTATCGCGTGGATTTGCTTCTTTCTCTCGTTCCTCGCGTTGGTTCCGGTTTTCATATAGCAAAATGACTTCCTGACCGCTTTTTTACCCAACTAGTTCTTCAGATTCTTCCTGCTGTCCTTGAGGTCCTCAAAAACCCCGGCATTCTTCGTGGATGAAGTCTTTTTCTTTACCAGAAATGCTGACGTGAAGAGACCCAACATAAATCCAGCTATTCCTGCCAGGGTTCCGTCCACAAGATAGAAGGCTGTTCCCGAGGCCAGGCCGACCAGATTTACCGCCAGGAGATGAATGGCCAGCCTCCGTCCCTGCTCGTCCATACGTTCACCTGCTCCGGAAACATAAAAAGGCCTTCACCGACTTACACCAACACGAGGGCTCTTAGTTCAGCTGGCAGAACGTCTGCTTCGCAAGCAGAAGGCCCCGGGTTCAAATCCCGGAGAGTC
>JBDGRC010000069.1:0-5047 GCA_042218495.1 Candidatus Nanohaloarchaea archaeon
TACATCAGTCGGAAGAAGGCTTTGTTTCTGATGTTATTGGTCTGGTTTATTATCTCGCTGATTTCTGATTGTGAGAGTATCATGTGTCTTTCTACTTGGCCGTTGGAGCCGGATACCGAGAAGCAGCCTGTGAGTTCAGAGTATTCTCCGTTTTCGTAAGGCTGTTGTAAAATCTCTAGGTGTCCTGTATCAGTAAATGAAAGACTCCATTCATCTGTGAAGCAAGAAAAGATAGAACCAATGCTAATAGAGGTCTTTTTCCATTATTCTGGCATAATCTTCAAGACCTTGATTTTCATAGAAGCTTATTCCTTTTTCATTCTGTGAAGTAACTTCTACCCTCATTCGGTCCGCATCTTTTTCCTCTGCCCATCTCTGGAATTCATTAACAAATTCAGTTCTAATTCCTTCTCTTCGATAGTCAGGCTCTACATACATTGTTTCTAGTTCAGCAATTCTTAGGTCTTCTCTATAGGATTCCGCGTCTCTGATACCTCCTACGGCATAACCAACTACTTCTTGGTTATCTTCAACTACAAATGCAAATCCTGAGTTCTCATTTATTCTCTGCTGAAAATATTCTTCAGCCTCGTCTGTATTGTTCCATTCTGGATCAATCGTAGAGTCAAATTCTTCTGCTTCTTTCTCAGATAGCTTCACGCTCAGATCTTTAATTATTTCCAGATCGTCTGGTTCAGCTATTCTGAGTTCGTAGTTCATCATAATAGTCTCCTCTTTTAGAGAATTTAATTATCGGGTTGGGCTTCTTCTGGTGGTTTTTCTCCAAAATGATGCAATTTTCTTTCCCAGTCATGGCTGTCAGGATTATCATATTCTGACTCAAATGTTCCAACGCCGTAGACTCCGTCTTCGTCTTCTGGATATATTGATGGCTCTCTGGTTTCTATTTCTTCGTCAGGTGTTTCATCAAGTTCTTGACTCATTACTGTCGCTCCGATCAGATCGACATAGATTCCACGTTCGTCGGCCAGGCTTCTTCTGATTTCTTCTACATCCTCCCAAAGTTCACCTTCATTGATGTCTCTTACAAGATCAACCAGCTTCTCCTTATCAGTTTCATCCAATTTACAATCAATGTGCTGAACTATGAACTTCAGAGAATAGAAATATCTGGAAATCCTGTCCAGAGAAAAATTCTGGCTTTCAAGAAACTTCTTTAAGTCTAGAATAATCTCAAGATTATGGTCTGAAACGCTTTCATCTTCTTCAAGAGATTTTAAGGTATTTTGAATCCGTGTTTGTCTGTTGTAGATGTCGCCATCTGTCATTTTTCATGCTCTCCAGCGGACTTGTGACATAGAATCGCATGAGAGCCAGAAAGCCTCTGAGTGCCATAAAAAGTAAAGAGATAGGCTCACGCCGGAGCTGGGATTTGAACCCAGGAGGGCCACCACAGCCCAGTGGATCTCGAATCCACCGCAATCAACCAGACTCTGCCACTCCGGCCCGTGAGTATTGAATCAAAGACAACCTGTAAAAACGGAACGGCTATAAGATGGACTGTTAAATAGAAGCTATGAAATACAATTCTGTCATCTTCGACATGGATGGGGTCGTTCTGGACTTCCGGGGAAACGGTTTCCGGTGGAAATACGACGCCGTAAGGAAGGTACTGAAGAACCATGGAGTCGACCCCGAGGGTTTCTCGAGAGAAAAGCTGGGAAGATTCCTGGGAGATCACGGGGTGAAGTCCTGCGTGGAGGCGTGTAACGCGCAAGGCGTCGATTCCAAAGATGTATGGACTGATATAGCGGAGGAGACGTCGAGGAGGCGCGCGGAAAAGATGAAAGAAGGAGATTTCATGCTCTTTGAGGAGGTAAGAGACACTCTGAAGACTCTTAAAAATCAGGAAGTGGTAATGGGTCTGATTAGTAATGCACCGGAGATGGCGATACGTGAGACCATCAACTTCTTCGATCTGAAGAGCTTTTTCCGGTTCTACAGAGGGATCGAGAACTTCGAGGACCTTAGCGACCGCAAGCCGCATCCGGACCACCTCAACTTCGCGAAGGCGGAGCTGAAACGTTCCCCCTACCTTTACGTCGGAGACCACGAGAGCGACATAGAGGCCGCAAGGAGGGCCGAAATGGACTCGCTCTGGATAAACCGCGGAGAAGGTTCGAAAGACACGGAGCCGACCTACGAGAGGAAAAGCATAGGAGAGCTTCCGGATATAGTGAAGGAGAGATGAGCTACGACGCCGTTATATTCGACAAGGACGGGGTTCTCGTGGACTCAACTGAGCACGGATTCGAGTGGGAGCACAGGCTGAGGGCCAAAATCCTGAGCAGGGAGGGACGGGACCTCGACTTCGAGGAATCGAGGGATGTGATCGAGGCGAACACCGTCGAGGAAATGGAAGAGATATTGAAGAAAAAGGAAGCAAGCTGGAAACTTCTCCACGAAGCCGAGCAGACCATAGCTGAAAGAAAGGTAGAAAAGCTCCGTAAGGAACACATCGAGCTTTACCCTCACGTAAGGGATGTTCTCCAGGCGATCGAACTTCCGAAGGCTGTGGTCAGCAACGCTCCCAGGAAGCCAACGGAGTTCGTGATTGATTACTATTCGCTCGAGCAGTACTTTGAAGCCGTATTCGCTCTGCCCAGCGACGACATGAAGAAGAGCGTGAGAATGGCGAAGCCGTCCCCCGAGATGCTTGTCAAAGCCATGAAGGCCCTCGAGGCAGAAAATCCTCTGATGGTGGGGGATTCAAGGTTCGATATCAGAGCCGCGGAAAGAGCAGGATTCGACTCCTGCCTCGTGAACCCTTACAGTAATAGCGAAAAACTGGACCCGGACTACAGGTTTGATTCGATCGAGGGACTCAGGCGTATACCCGGCCTTACATAACTCCTTTCCGGAAATTCCTGCAGCATGGAGGAATGTTCAAAATGCGGCGAGGAGGCGGTTATCCACCGGGAGTACGAAGGTCGCTCCCTGTGCGACAAGCACTTCTCTATCGATATCAACAAGAAGGTCAAGCGAACCATAAGGAAGGGTGATCTGGTTGAGAGCGGCGACACGATCGCCGTGGGACTCTCCGGAGGAAAGGACTCAGCCGTACTCCTGGAGCAGCTGGTCGAAATCTTCGGCGAAAGACCGGACATAGATATAGTCGCAATCGCTGTCCACGAAGGCATCGATCCATACCGAGACGAGTCGATCAGTGCCGCTGAAGAGCTCTGCCAGGATATGGAAGTCGACCTGGAGGTTGGAAGATACGAGGACTACTACGACCTCAAGATGGACGATGTCGCGGGCGCAGGAGAGCTCGGGAACTGCACGTACTGCGGAATCATGCGGCGCGACCTGCTTAACAAGCTTTCGCGGAAGGTCGACGCGGACAAGCTGGCTATCGGCCACAACATGGACGACGAGGCCCAGGCGATAATGATGAACTACCTGAAAGGCGATACACAGAAGCTGGCGCGCGTCGGAGCCCGGACAGACGCCGTATCACACGAGATGTTCGTGCCGCGTATCAAGCCGTTGCTAGAAGTCCGCGAGAAAGAGGTCGCGCTCTACTCCCGGATACACGAGCTCGGAGTAATCGACAGGTGCCCTCACGTCCAGGAAGGATCGCTGAGACCGATGGTGAAGTCCTTCCTCAATAAACTGGAGGAGGAGATGCCAGGGACGAAAAACAAGATAGTCTCGCAGGGCCACGAGCTTTCGGAGCTCGTAGACGAGAACGTAGACTATGACAGTGAGGAAAACGAGATAAGGGAGTGTGAGCGGTGTGGCGAGCCGTGCAGCAACGAGGTCTGCCGCAAGTGCGAGCTGCTGGAGGATATCAGGAGCAACGACTAGTATTGAGCGCTAGTGATGTTCCGGTAAATTGTAGACGCGATCCCATTTCCACTTTTAATCCCAGAGTCATAGTCAAGCCTGTCGTCCGAACCGAATTTACGTCTCAGCTCATCGGCATCGATCTCGTCTGCCACTTCACGAAGGTAACCATTAACCTCGCTCCTTGAGAATCCAAACACGGGGATGTCTTCCGGGCGCCTGTAGGGGCTCTCCTCCCCGCTAACAAGGCACAGATCAAGAATCTTCTCTACAACGTCGATTGAGTCGGAAGTTCCAGCAAACTCGAAGTCAACCGGTTAGCAATCCTTCCGGTCTCCGGCAGACTCCGCCACGACGAAGTTTCCGTCTGACGTGTCTCTGTCACCCAGCAACGCCTTGACCGCCAGCGATCTTCCCACGGAGTCCCTCTGGACTTCTTCTTCATCCAGCTCGGGGTTTCTCAGTATCCCGGTATCACCGTCCGATACCGGAACGGAAACAGCCATGTCAGCCATTTCATCGTGAAAAACTGTGGGCGTTCCCGACACCTGGTCCAGCACGTAACTGGCTGCGATCACGCTCTTCCTAGCATCATGGAATGAGGAGGTATTTTTTGCGAACATACCCCTGGATTGCATGTTGGGGTGAACATCGGAACCCCGATTCTCCTGATCGTAAACAGATCTTTTCCAGTCGCTCATCCTCAGTGAATGGGCTGTTAACTTCAAAAAGGTGAACTTCGCGCGGATCATGGCAAAAAATCTTCAGCAAAAATCACGGCGGGCATGAAGATACCGGATATTTTGGTAAAAAAGTCGGCCCGGAGGGATAAAAGCTCCGGGGTATTACGATGTAACATGAAGGCAGTCGTGCTTGCAGGAGGCCACGCAACTAGACTCTGGCCAGTCACCAAGAACAGGGCCAAACCTCTGCTACCTCTAGGAGAGAGACCGATAATCGACTACATACTCGACGAGATAGATGAAGAGGTTGAGGAAACAATAATCTCAACGAATGAAAAGTTCTCTGAGGACTTCGAGGATTATATCATCGAGTTCGGAAGGGACGCTCGGGTCGTAGTAGAGAACCAGGACAGCGAGGAGGAAAAGCCAGGCACTATAGGCGCGATACTCAAGCTGATAGAATCCGAGGACCTGGAGGACGACCTGCTCATAGTGGGAGGCGATAACTACTTTGGATTCGACTTCAGAGAGCTCCTGGAGTTCTGCAGAGATAA
>JBDGRC010000007.1:0-5367 GCA_042218495.1 Candidatus Nanohaloarchaea archaeon
ATCCGAACGCCCCCGATAATCCAAGACCTGAGAAAAACTCCAAGGATGTGCCTGTCAAACCCAAGATCAACGCGACGTACACCGATCCTGACGGCGATCAGGGCAAGATAACTTTCTTCAGGGGCGAGACCAAAGATGGTTCTAACAAGATTGGAACCTGTCCTTCCAGTGGCCTTATGACGGACGGAAGCCGGTGCTCGGTGGTTTTCAAGGGTGCTAATGAGCCGGGAACCAAGTACCACTGGTACGCCCGCGCGGAGGATGAGGATGGGGCGACCTCGGACTACAGCAATGTCTGGAGCTTCGATACGAACTCCATGCCCTACTCTGACAACTATCGTCCTTCCGACGGCAGGAGGCTCAAGATACATCAGCCCTTCATCAACGCAACATACCACGACCCGGACGGCGACAAGGGTTCGATGACGTTCCGTAACGCCGAGAACAGCCTCATAGGAGAATGTACCGGACTTACTCCAGGGGATAGATGCTCTAAGAACTACAGCTCGGCGACCGAGAGCGGGGCTACGTACGACTGGCAGGTTATAGTGGACGACGGCGGTCTACAGGACACCGCCGGCGACTTCAGCTTCGTGCTCAACCAGAAGCCGACCGCGGACAGACCGGATCCGTCTGACAACGAGTCGGACGTGGAACCTCAACCTACGGTAAGCGCGAGGTACCTCGACCTGGACGAGAATGACAACGGCACGCTATACTTCTTCGGCGGCAGGGAAGGCTCGTCGATGGACTACATAGGCTCCTGCAGCAAGAACAGCACAGGAGGCGATCTAACTGACAGTGAGAGATGTGGGGTCGAGTGGACCGGCGCCGACAGCTACGGCGCTAACTACACCTGGTACGTTAACGCCTCGGACGGAACGGAGAACGGAACGAGCTCGGCCTGGGAGTTCGAGATCGACAGGCGCCCACACTCGATAAACGCGCTGGAGGTCGGAGAGGGAATCGATCCTGATCCCGACCCGACCCTGCGAGCGGACTACTTCGACTGGAACGGCGACAGCGGCGCCATGGAAATATGGGTGGAGAAGGAGCCTGACGATCCGAACTCGCCTCTGAAGAAAAAGAAGACTTGCACGGGTCTCGACGCGGATGAGGACGACAATGATGGAGACAGGGAGTGCAGCGTCGAGGTCGATGTCAATGACTTCGACGAGCTGGTGAAGTGGAAGACCGTGGTATGGCAGAACGGCAACAGGGATACTGTGAGAAACCAGACTTACGACTTCAGGACGCGGACGTTCACGTCGACCGATCCCGTGTACGAGCGCGCCTCTCTGGTATTCGCCCGGAACAGGACGTCTCTGACTGTCTTCAGGGGATCGACCGAGACAGCGGAGCTGGTGGTGAGGAACCCGGACGACGAGAAGAACCTCAAGCTCTGGTTCAGCCACGGGCGGAGCTTCACGAGCTTTTCGGACGGATCGAAGGTCAAGAGCTTCACGATGCAGGAGGGAAAAAGGGAGTTTCTTGTCGGTATGAGGCCGGATTTCACTGGAGAGAAGAGGGTCAGGGTGGTTCTCAACAACACTGATCTGGGTCTTACACAGAGCGACGAGATACTGCTTGACTCAAGGAACTACACGAGTCCAGGGAGTCCTCCATCGAACCCCGCGGATGCGAGAGAGGTCCCCGGAATAGGGATGCTTAATTTGCTTCTGATCGCTGCGGCGTCTTCGGCTTATTTTCTACTACTCTGACGATATAGCCGGCGACGCGGTTTCTCAGTTTCTTTGATTCGAACTCCTCCGTCTCCTTCAGTTCCTCCTTGTTTTCCTCGAAGTCCTCCGAGAACCTCTCCTCGTCGGCTTCCACGAGATCTTTCGCGAGCCTCTTTATGTACGTGGGTCTAACTCTTCCCATACCTATCGGCTGGAACCAACTTTCTTAAAAAGAGAGCTTTTTCGAGGGTCCCTGCGTTTGGTTTTTATCCCCTGTTCAATACATTTCTTACATGACAGACTTGCTATACCTTCCGGACGGCGAGTACGAAAAAGAGTTTGACGCTGAAGTAACCAAGACAAAGGATTCGAAAGGGTTCATCGTTCTGGACAAAACGCTATTCTACAAGGAAGGTGGTGGTCAACCTGCTGATCGCGGCAAGATATCTTGGAACGGACAGGAGGCGGAAGTAACCGATGTACAGAAGGAGCATGGCGAGGTAAGACACTACCTCGACTCTGAAGACGAGCTACCGGAGCCAGGAACAGAAGTTCACGGCAAGATCGACTGGGAGAGACGTTACAAACACATGAGGATGCACACCGCGCAGCACGTTGTTTCGCTTGTTGTCCTCGAGAGGTTTGGAGCGACTACTGCAGGCAACCAGATTCATGCGGATCGTTCCCGCATCGACTTCAAGCCGGTCGAGTTCGAGGAAGACGATGTTGAAAGAATCGAGAAAGCCGCCAACTCCCTGATCCAGAAGGATCCTGCCGTTGAAAAGCAGTTTATGGACCGGGATCGGGTCGAGTCAGAGGTTGAGGAGGGGAGAACTAACCTCGATCTGATACCCGAGTCCGTGGATCCTCTGCGTGTGGTTGAGTTTGGCGATGACCTTTGTCCTTGCGGCGGAACGCACGTGGATTCTCTGGGAGAGATAGGAAGGATCAATATTGTGGACAGGACCAGGAAGGCGTCGGAGACCGAGCGCCTGGAGTTTGTGCTGGAGGAGTGACGGAGCTTCCTCTCGAATTCCGCGACCTGAATGACAGGAAAATAGTCTTGAACTGGTAAAGATGGTCTCATATTGTTTTCAGACACGGCGAACTGGATGGAATGAAGTAAGAAGTAACAGAGACAGTAAAAAGATCCGGATAAGGTCTTAAAGCAGAACGGGAGAAATGATACCCTCCATTTCTTTCGGGAAGAACCCAGATTAGACTATAACGACTATATTTGCGCTCTAGTGAGTATCGAGGAAGGATTTGTGATCACAGCCTACCCTGGAGCAGATTCGAACTCTAGCCAGGAGCTGGATCTTCAAATTCGTCCGATGCAGGCAAATCAATACCCTGCTTCTCACTGAAATGTATTATTGCAAAGCCAGCTATTTCATCCGTCTCCCTGTCATAACTAACTACAACTCCGTCTTCAGTGTGGATATTCTCAGAATTCTCGCAGTCTCTAATCTTTACATAGAGAAAATACTCCTTCTCGTCATAAGATATCTTCAAATCCCGAAGTTAGCGTCCAGCAGTTTTATAGCTCCGTAATTAATATCTGCAATCTCCTGCCAGATATTCGTCCAGGTACTCCATAGCAGGAAGTCCGTAGCCTGCGTCCGCGTGCCAGTCAATTTCTCTGTATTCTTCCGGAGTGACCCATCGGAAATTGTCGAGTTCGTCTCTATCCAGGTCAACATCCGGTTGGATGACTTCTGCCAGTAGGATAAAGCAGTTTACGCAGTTTTCCGCCTCGACTTCTATTCTTACAACATCTTCAAAACTGTTGGCTTCTATCCCGGTTTCTTCTTCCAGCTCTCTTGAGCCTGCCTCAAATCTGTTCTCTCCGTCCTTTATTTTTCCTCCGGGCAGCTCCCATTTTTTCGATTCCGTCTCTCTCACTACCAGAAAATCTTCCTGCGAGTTCCTGACCAGAACTTTAGCTACGGCTATTTCACTGCTCATAATATTCGCCACTGCTTCTCTGCTCCGAGTCCTTCTGGCTGCCGGGCTTGTTCGCCCGGGGTCGTCCTGTGTCGTGGTCCTTCCGGTATGTTACGCCGACTTCCGCAAGGAAGCGGTTCACTGCTTTTTCAATGCGCTCGGGTTCCGAGGATCTTCCACTCACCCCTGGTTCTCCCGAAAAAACCTTTCCGCGGTCGGAGATGTAGTCCAGGAGCATCAGGTCGTGGTCGATCACCATCAGCGGCTTCTCCGTCTTCCTGGCGAACCTCTTCAGCGTCCTTCCCATCTCCACCCTTCCCTCGACGTCCATGTAAGCGCTTGGTTCGTCGAGCAGGTAGACTTCTGCGTCCTTTGACAGGCAGATCGCCACTCCGACGCGCTGAAGCTCTCCGCCGGACAACTCTTCCAGTGGCTGCTCGTACAGCTCGTCTATTCCCAGAGGCTCGGCTATACGGACCTCGAACTTCTTGTTTTCCGGATTTACGTGCTTGGAGACTGCTTCTCGCACGGTTTCATCCTTTGCCTCGAGGTACTGTGGCTTGTAGCTTAACTCTATGTCAGGGGATTCGCCCTCGTCCGGTTCTATATGTCCTGCGAGCATTTTGGCGAAGACTGTCTTTCCTAGCCCGTTCTCTCCGAATATGCCGAGTATTTCTTCACTTTTGACCGAGCCCGACGCAGTTTCAAGCCTGAACTCGTCCTTACCAAAGTCCTTGACGAGCTCGGGAAATTCAAACACCGATCTCTTGTTCTCGACGCTGCTGCGTTTGGATCTCTCGAACTTGATCGGGTCATCCCTGATCCTTAGATTATGTGATTCCAGCATACCCTCCAGGTACTGGTTAATTCCGTCTTTAGTGCTTAACGCGTTGGAAACCATACCATAGCTGCCTTTTTCCCCGTAAAAAACGTTTATTCTATCGCTGACGAGGTCAAGCGTAGCCAGGTCGTGCTCCACGACCATCACAGCTGCGTCTTCCGCGAGCTCCCGTATCTTTCGCGCGATCTTCAGTCTCTGCCTGACGTCCAGGAAAGATGATGGCTCGTCGAAGACGTAGAGGTCGGCGTTCTTCATGGCTGTGGACGCGACCGCGACTCTCTGGAGCTCTCCTCCCGATAGTTCGGAGATTTCCCTGTCTAACAGCTTTCTTACTTCGAGCTCTTCCGCGGTATCTTCTATAGAATTGCTTTCCGCCGACTTCTCCAGCATTTCTCTTACTTTTCCTTCGTATGCTTTTGGTATATCCTCAACCTGCTGTGGCTTGACCGCGGACTTTATCTCCCGGTCGGCGAGCGCTTCGAAGTGGTTCTGGAGTCCCGTGCCCCTGTACCTTTTCTTGATCTCGTCCCAGCTCGCATCTTCTTCGTATTTTCCGAGGTTCGGCTTTATGTCTCCAGTGAGTATCTTGAGCGCGGTCGATTTTCCTATTCCGTTCTGTCCGAGAATTCCGACCACGCTCCCTTCTTCAGGGGCAGGAGCGCCGTATAGCCTGAAGCTGTTCTTTCCAAACTGGTGGAGCGGCTCGCCTTCCTTTTCCGTTATGAGCTGCACCATCCGGATGGCGTTGTCGTAAGGGTACTTGTTGATGGCCATCCGGTGGGCCTCCATCACGTCATCGTCGTCTATATGGAGCTCGCCGTTCTCGTTCAGGTAGAAGCCGCCTTCTTTTCCTGCACGGTTCAGCGGGTCGAAGTTTATCACCGTCTCCCGCGCCAG
>JBDGRC010000070.1:0-3198 GCA_042218495.1 Candidatus Nanohaloarchaea archaeon
GACTCTCAGGAGCCTGCCAAGTTGATCCATTATCTGAAAGGTTTGGCGGAGAAGTTCAACAGCTTCTACCATAAATGTCCTGTGAAGGACGCAGAGACTGAAGAGCTTGCAAAATCACGAACGGCTATCACAGAAGCGTATGTGGAGGTTATGGAGGAAGGTTTGAACTTGCTTGGGATTGAGCCATTGGAGGAGATGTAATTTCTCTATTTTTGGGTCTGTAGCTCAGTTGGGACAGAGCACCTCCCTTCGGAGGAGGGTGTCGCAGGTTCAAATCCTGCCAGACTCGTTCTGGGCTCGTAGCTCAGCTTG
This sequence comes from Candidatus Nanohaloarchaea archaeon, assembly GCA_042218495.1. Lineage (GTDB taxonomy): Archaea > Nanohalarchaeota > Nanosalinia > Nanosalinales > Nanosalinaceae > Nanohalococcus. The sequence goes on from JBDGRC010000070.1 coordinate 313, forward strand.
GACAGAGCGATCGGCTTCTAAACCTCAAGTTCCGGAAAGGAACGAGGAACAAGAAGATCTATGATCTTCGGTGAAGGTACCGATCGGTCGAGGGTTCAAATCCCTCCGAGTCCGTCAACTTTATCGGATAGTTTTCCGAATGAGAAAAACTGATATGGCTCATTAATTTAATTTCAAAATATTGTGCTATTCGAAAATTTCAACATCATAATTTAATTCGGGCAGGTAGTTCTGTAGATCTGTTTCTGTTGGCCTTCCGAAATATTCTTTTGTAGGATCTAGAACCATTCTTCGTCCGTTTTCATCTATGTATTCTGCCCATCTATGCATAGCACTGTCAGGTCTTCCCTCTTCAACTCCGTAAATATGAGAGGCTTGGACTACTGTTCCTGTCCCATCTATAATTTCTTCTCGATGTAATCGCTCTAGGATAGCTGCCGCAGCTGCAGCTTTTGTGTTACAGTGGCCTTTATCATGTTCAAGGAAATCTTGCTCAAGGTCAAGCGGATCTTCCCAGCTAGCTTCACCAAGTTTTTGCTCGGCAAACTCTTTATCGTCCTCTATATTTGTAATAGCATCGTAGACGAAGAAAGCATAAGTCTCTTCCACACTTTCTACATTATTTGAATCGCTGTATCCCCGAAAATTATCTTTTACACTTCTTAATATTTCATTTAGGGAACCTTCTTCTCTAAAATTCACCTTTGTGGGTCCTGTGAGTCTTCTTATATCGTGTATTTCTGGCCGACCGTTTTCTGGAGTGAATCCTTTGACATCAATCCCTCCTGGGAGAACCCTATCACTAATCATGCTACCTAAATGGATGACATCCTCTGAATGATGTTGAACCTCTTCTTCAACATCCGGTACATAATACTCTCCCGAGACATACCATGATTCCGGAACATTTACGCCATTTACTTCTCGCATATGTAGTTATGTGTTAATAACTAATTTACCTCTTTCATCGGAAGCTGCTCATAAGACAGATCAGTTTATTCAACATACCGTTATAAAGCCCTCAAGCATTCTGTGCCAAAAACCCTTTCTGGCGTGATTGTTCCAGCATGTAGGCAAGGAACACATAACCTACGATTAGGTAAACTGTGGTCATCAGAAATGCTATCTGTATCTGACCCCAAGGAATGATATTCTGCTGGATGGCAGTTCTCATACCTTCGAAAATGTAAGAAGTAGGTATTCCATAGGAAATAGTCTTGAAGATGCCTGGAAGCGTTTCACGAGGATAGTAGACCAGTGAAAACGGCTGAAGAATCATGATTGTACTCCAGGCAAACACCTGAATCCGCTGACCAAACCTGTAGATCAGACCTGAGACAAATGTGCCGATAGCACTACCAAACAACACAAGCAGCGAAGAAAGCAATGCCACAGCTATAAGCCCGACATTAAAGATGTTGAACGGGTAGAATATAGCAGATAAAATCGCCATAAAAGTGAAAGCTATTAATGCTCTTGAAACTGCGTAAAAGGTTGTAGCAGTGAATAAATCAAGGTTTGTCAAAGGCGATGTGAAAGTGTTGTATATGTTCTGATTCCAGAAGTCCTCAAGTAATGCGGTTGAAAAGTCCTGCTGGGAACGCTGCACCATAGTCCATAGAATCAAACCAGAGAGGAAAAAAGAGATAAACTGTGAAGACTGGGTTACATCTTCAAGGTAGAGCGTTGTGAAACCCCAGGTGAATAATCCGATTACTGGCCAGTAGAATATGTCGAAGATTCTGTCTAGGTTCCTCTTCATGTTGAAGTAGTATTTCATCACCAGTGCTTCGATGCGGTTGATTCTCATACTTCGTTCCTCGCGACTTTCTTGAAAACCTCGTTAAGATCCGGATTTTTAGCTTCAATATCGATTACAGTTACATCTATCTCGCTGATGCTGTCAAGTATCTCGATTACATGCTCTTCCTGCTCAATCTTGACTCTGGCAGTATTACCGTCAAGCTCGCCGTCAAGATGTTCTATAAGTCCTCGGAAGTCATCATTTACCTCGTCTACCGTTACTTCTAGGACTTTGATGTGGATGTCTTTCTTGAGTTCTCTTGGTGTGCCTGTCCTGAGTATTTTTCCTTGGTGGAGGAACATCATTCTGTCGGATAACGAGTCGATGTCCTCCATGTCGTGTGAAGTTATGATTATCGTGGTGTCGTGTTTCTCGTTGATCTGTCTTATCGCTTTCCGTGTCACATCAGCAATATGCGGGTCGAGTCCAGCTGTAGCTTCGTCCAGTAATAGTATTTCCGGCTGGTTTATGAAGCTCTTGGCGAGGTTCGCCCGTGTCTTCTGTCCAGCTGACAGGTGGTATATTTTCTTCCCTCTGAGATCGCTGATTTCGAAAAGTTCGAGGACGTGGTTGATTTTTTCTTTCCTTTTTTCGACATCGTAGATTTTGGCGAATACCCTGAGGTTTTCTTCTACAGTCAAATTGCCGCTCAACTTCGAGTAGGCGGTTGCTACGTTCATCCGGTCGGCAAGTTCTTTCCTGTTCTGCTTGGTCTCTTTATCGAATATTTTGACGCTGCCAGTATCTTTGTATAGAAGTCCACTGAGTATGTTGACCAGCGTTGTCTTTCCTGCTCCATTTGGCCCAACGATACCGAAGATTTCTCCTTTCTTGACTTTAAAGTCTATGCCTCTAAGTGCTTCAGTTTTCCGGCCATCTTTCCATAGCTTCCAGCTGCTTTTCTCGTAGGTCTTCTCCAGATTTTTAACTTCAACTACAGGCATGAAAATGGTTTCTCAACCTTATCTTTAAAGATAAATTCGGTCAGATCTACTATCGCCAGTTAATTTCTTAACCAAGTTAAGGAAAAGCCCTCGCAGACTGGTTAAATTTTTAACCAGCTACTTAATTTTCTAACCTAG
>JBDGRC010000071.1:0-2580 GCA_042218495.1 Candidatus Nanohaloarchaea archaeon
TTCACTCCCTGTGTCCAAGTTGCTCCGTTAATCGTTCCATCGTTATTAGCTCCAGAAGTGTCGTAAGCCGTATTTCCTGCTCCGGTGTCGAACCGGTATTCGGCTACAAGTCCTTCAGCACCGGAAGAGGAACCTGTGTTACCGGCGTCTAAAGTGAAGCCGGATGCCTGTACGCCTACAGTAATTACCGCTATCAGTCCGACGGCCAGGGCTATCTCGAAGCTCCTCTTCTCCGCCTTCTTCCAGTACGGTTCAATCCTGTTCTTCAGCTCCTTCTTCATCTTCCTCATCGCCGGTAATTCTGTTCAGGTTTTCGGGATCGAGCTCTCTAACTGAAAGGACTGCAAGTAAAGCCAGCAAGACGCCGAAAGCAATTCTCAAACCGTTCAGAGCCTTCTTTTTCTTCCCCAGTGTTCCTGCGTTCATCTCTTCGTGAACCAGCGCTCCATCGTTGACGTAGAGAACGTGCAGGTTTCCGGCGGAATCGGATTCAAACCGGTTGTACCTTGAGGCGTTCTGGTACCTGCGTAGCTCTTCTTTCTCCCAGGAAGTCCCGTTCCATGAGCCGAAGTAGACTCCTTCCCCGTACCTGTAGAACGAAACCTTTTCTCCCTCGACTGAAACATCGGAGTAGCTGGACTGTGTGATATTACGGGTTTTTCCTCCGCTGTAGTACTTGAGAACCTCGTCCTGGCCAAGGTAAGAAACCGCCGGTTCACATCCTTCCTGAGTAAGAGAGATGGACGATTTTACCTTGCCGGAGATGTTTTCCACATTCCAACTGCCGTCATAAGTTGCAAGCCTCAGCTGTTTGGACTCTCGTCCCCGGAAAGCGGCGAAAGCCTCTTCTCCACAAGAAGCGGTAGCTGTAAACCAGCCGAGCTCTTTCCCGAACTCGTGTTTTTCCCAGCCTTCCTCCGTCTTCAGGGCCGATTTCAGTCCTCGAGTAGGCGAGTGGTAGAATAGAAGAGGTTTACCTTTCCACGAGGTTAGCGAGGTGTACATCCCGACGTTCACGCCACCTCCTGTGACTCCTTCGACCTGTTCGACGCTCCAGTTTCCGCCGTTTCTTTCCGCATACACTACTCTTTCATTACCGGTTTCTGCGACCTGGTAGGCTACCGCTGGCTCTCCCTCTACCATTTCAAGCGAGAGGTAGGCGCCTGAACCGGGAACGTCCGAGACAGTCTCTGAGCTCCAGCCGGATACAGAGGAGAACAGGTTGGCCGCCGATCTGCTCGCAACCCTTACTCCTCCATCGGTAGAGTTCCGGTAGGCCACGTAGACAGTCCCGTCGCTTGATTCGACGTCGAAGAATCGCTGGTCTACAGATTCAGAAATCCTTTCCTTCCCCCATTCCGGTTCAGGAACCTTGTACGTGAAAAGTAGGGCGAGCACCAGGGCGGATACAAGCGTGGCTGTGTAGAGTATCTTCTTTCTTTCCATGAGTCAACCTCTTGACACCATCATCTGTACCTCTCCGTCTTTTGCCTGGGACTCCATCGCCTTCCCGATTATAGCACCTTCACACCTGTCGAGATTGGAGCACTTCATGGCGTGTCCGTCTTCGGAAGCGGTGGTAAGGAAGTCGCCCGGTTTTACACCGCCGTTCTCGTCCGAGAACTTGACCGGAACCGTTCCCGACATCGCGATCGGAACTCCGTCTCTTTCCTTCGCCATTATCATCGCCGGATCCCTGGAGACGACTCCGGCGACCGCTGTGTCCCTTGCCGAGTCCGAGACCTCGACGCTCATGTTCGCACCGAGCTCGACGACCGTGGCGCTCGGAATCTTTTCTTCAGTCTTCAACCGCTCCGCGACGTCCGCTCCCGCCCCGACGAAGTCTCCGTCGACCTTGACGTCATCCTGCACGTAGACGTCGTTGCCGTTAGTCTCCGTATCTGCCGTCGAAGCGGATCCCGTGACGCCGATGTTGTCAGCCACCATCAGGCTTGAATCTAGTATCCTCTGGCCGTTCATGTCGATGTTGCCCTGTCCGTCTCCGACATCAATGTTGTTCGCTCCGACGTTGACCACCGGACTCCCCGTCATGTTCAGGTAGCCCGTCATCGAGTCGCCGCCCTCACTCACGTAGTCATCGTTAGTAGTACCGGTAACCGAAGTACAAGTTCCGTCGCCATCTAGGAACTCTCCGGTGTTACACTCAGTGCCACCAACCGCGAGATCGCCAGAGACAGTCAGAGCGCCATTAGGAATATTGACATCTACTGAATCCGCAGGAGAACCTGAACCATCTCCTTGTCCATTTAGGTGAAGACCTATAGTGGTTTCACTTATGTTATCTCCACCAACACCGAAGTTAATATTTCTCCTATTGTCACTCTGACCTGCTACGATATTAGTTGATATCGCAGTGTTGATTGTAGCTCCATCATTTTGCCAAGATCCATACTCTGAATAAGGATCGACCCACAACCTGTTAGGACCAACATACAGCCGACCATTAGGAATTTTCACATTTTGACTGTTATCCACTGTTATTGCATTTGATCCGCCGTCCTGAATTGCTCCGATGTTCTGGATGTTGTTCTCGTTCATTCCCAGGTTGCCGTTCGGGAT
>JBDGRC010000071.1:2680-5364 GCA_042218495.1 Candidatus Nanohaloarchaea archaeon
TCAATATCGCCGTTACTATTCAACCGGGCCAGTATTGTAGAATCGGAATTTTTTAGGAGTATTGGCTGTCCATCAGCAGAATTAAGAAGTGTTTTACCATTGGAATTTTGCGAAAGAGCATGTCCCGCATCGCCCACCCCTTGATTCTTCAATAACATCCATCCTGAAACATACTGCCCGATTTGTGCCTCCCCTCCAACATCAAGATCACCATTAGGAACCTCAATATTCCCGCCTTCCTTCGCCCTCAATACATCCTGACCGTTCGTTGAGTCACGGATCGCAACTGTTCCGCCGCCGGTCTTGATGTCGTTGCCGTTCATGTTGAGGTCGCCGGCGATCGAAGCATTCGCATCAATACCGACCTCGCCGGTCGGATTCAGGACTATATCGCTCGGAGAGCCGCTCTGAGTCTCCAGGTAGAACGTGGAGTAAGACGAGATCGTGTTCGAGGACGTGCCGGTCAGTTCGATTCCGTTAGAAACCGAGAGAGGTCCGGAGGACTCCACCGACAGAGGCTGTTTCAGCGTTACGCCGGTGTCAGAGAAGTGGGCGATCTGCTCCGTCGAGGTCGAGACGTTCAGCTCGCCGACATTCTCGATCTTATTGTGATTAAGTTTTAGATTACCATTCGGAACTTCGACATTTCCATTGTTGTTATCATTCACAGCAAAGTTTACTGTGTTGGTGCCATCGCCCTTGTAAACCTTGAACTGCGCTGTTCCAGTTGTACTCGTATCTCTGAAAAATCTAATATAAGCATTAGATGATGAAACATCAGGAAAGTCTATATCCCCGAAAGTATTGGTATCCGATCCCTCAGTGAAAGCTATTTCCTCATCGAATTCCCCTCCTAACTTGATGCTGCCTCCATCTGAATTCGAGATATCAAGATTCCCGTTTGGAATTTCCACATTGTTGTTCGATTTCAGCTCCATCGTTTGAGTGCCATCAGAGCCTGCTTCAAACGCAATACCTTCATCGTTGACAAGCTGGAGGTAACCTGCAGAGTTGGAATCATCCAGAGGAGCGTTGTAAATCTTCGCACCGCTGCCAAATTCTATTTTACCATCAGTTCCTGCGTCATTGAAACTAATTACATTTGCACCGCCAAGGTCGTTGTTGTTCAAGTTTACGGAGTTTCCAAAGTTGGCACCACCTCCTACATCGAGCGTACTTCCGGTATAGTAAGGACTGGAGATATCAAGGTTGCCATTTGGTACTTGTACTTTGCCGTTCTCACGAACTACTAATAGATCTGTGCTTAACCCATCCTTCTGAATTCTGAATACTCTATCGTTCTCATTATTATCTGTGTCAATATCTATGCTAAATGATCTAACTGCTCTTATTTGCGACGTTTGGCCAGAACCGGTTAGTATATCACCCCCATTCAGGTTTATATCGTTACCAGACACGTCAAGATTACCACCCGGAACTTCAACATTTCCCCCTCCGAGAGTGATAGAACCCTCTCTGTCGATGAGTTCGGCGCCGTCAAGATCTATGTCCTGGTTTCCAGTCCTCTCACCCTGTGCCAGCACGTCGGAGAGGTCCTGGTTGTCGGTATCTGTGTTTGAATCTTTCTGGCAGTTGCCGTTCCCGTTCAGGAACTCGTTGACACCACACTTGTTTCCGGAAGAATCACCTCTCAAGCTGTTGAACCTTCCGCTTCCTTCCACGTTGAGGTTGCCGTTCGGGATTTCAACCGCTCCCTGTTCCTGGACTTCCAAGGTCGACTGTACACTCCCTCCACCGCCTGATTTGTTGGAGGTGGCGAAAACAATACTTCCCTTATTGCTAGGTGCTTCAAACACTAGATTACCCCAGTCACTGTACGCAGGATGGCTCCCGTCTGTAACATAAACATCGTTTTTCTGAGTATCCATGAAGGATCCCTTATTTCCAGAGTGAATTCTTATCTCGTGAGGAGCAGACGAGTCAGTAGATATGCTGCCCTGGAACTCGGCATCGCCCCCGCTAACATTGAAGTTGCCGTTTGGAACTTTGAGGTTGCCGCCTTCCTTGAATCTGGCTATATACTGGTCGTTAGCGTCATCGTATACGGTAAACTCGCCTTGATCACCTTGGGTCGTGATACCGTATTTCGGGTTTATGGTAAATGGAGCGTCTACTCCACCATTTCCCCTCTTACCTTTCACCTGTAGTTCGGCACCATAAGTACCAAAGGATTTGGATATAAGGGATATTCCTCCGTGAAGATTATCTTCTGGCCGGAGCCAAAATGATAGAGATGGATTCTCATCCGACGCTGTTGATGTGCCTGACAGAATTAGGCTTCCATCGGCTACATTATTACCAGCGTCATACATAATCTGCTGCCTCCCATTCGGAATCTCGACGCTCCCGCCCTCCTTAAATCTCGCGATATCCTGACTGTTAGCCACGTCACGGACGGCGATCACGTCGCTTCCGCCGCCGGTGGTCCTCAGCTCGTCTACCCTGCGGAGGTCGTTGCTCTGGAGGTTCAGCGAGCCGCTCATCGCATCGCCGGATTCGTCGACGTAGACCTGACCGATCTCGGTGCCTGATTCCTGGATAGCCGAGGCGTTGATCGTGCCGACGTTTTTGATGTCGCTGCCGGTCATGTTGAGGTATCCGGTCATCGAGTCCCCGGTCTCGTCCACGAAGTCACTTTTGGCCGCGTCCGTAACCGACTGGCA